>JAEDML010000012.1 GCA_016303035.1 Clostridiaceae bacterium
CTCGGTACAAAGGGACTTGTAAACATACAGTACCTGATTTATAAAAATGAGTTGTATGTAATAGAGGTAAACCCCAGAGCTTCAAGAACCGTGCCGTATATAAGCAAGGTTACGGGAGTACCTATGGTTGATATTGCATCAAAGGTAATGACCGGCAGCAGTCTGTCGGATTTGGGCTTCGGCACAGGACTTTACAGAACGCCGCCCTACTTTGCGGTTAAGGTGCCGGTTTTCTCGTTTGAAAAGCTTACCGATGTCAATTCCTATTTGGGACCCGAAATGAAATCCACAGGCGAGGTTTTAGGACTTGGCAGAACGCTTCAAGAAGCGCTCTTTAAAGGACTTACCTCGGCGGGAATTATGCTTAAATCCTCCTTTTTCAATGATAATGTCGGAGTGCTGATAAGTGTTGACAGTCACGACCAGACAGAGGTGGTCTCACTTGCCAAAAAGCTTGACGATTTAGGATTTAAGCTCTTTGCAACAAAGGAAACGGCGGATTCCATATCCAATCTCGGAATTGATGTTACGGTAGTCGCCGGTATCAAGGAAAGCGATAACGCGTTCAGACTGCTTGAAAGCGGAGCGATAAGCTATATCGTATACACGGGAGCGCTTATGGACTCAACGGTTGACGATTACATCGCGCTTCATAGGCGCGCGCTTCAGCTTTCAATACCGTGTCTTACATCGCTGGATACGGCAAACGCCCTCGCCGATATTATTGCAAGCCGCTACAATCAGCAGAACACCGAGCTTGTGGATATAAATAATATGCGTTCTTCACGCCGCAAGCTTAAATTCTCCAAAATGCAGGCGACGGGCGACGATTATATTTTCATTGAAAATTTCGACGGACAAATTACCTGTCCCGAATCGCTTTGCATAAGTCTCTGCGACCGCAACAAGGGAATAGGGGGTTACGGCATAGTTTTGCTTGAAGCCTCCGATAAGGCGGACGCTAAAATGCGGATATTCAACCGCGACGGAAGCGAGGGCAAAATGGCAGGCAACTGCATACGCTGTACCGCAAAGTATTTGCATGATAACGGGTTTGTTAAGGGTGATACTATGCGTATTGAAACTGCAAGCGGAATTAAGGAGCTTAAGGTTTATACCTCAAACGGTCTTGTTACCCTTGTAACGGTGGATATGGGAAGAGTTTCTTTAAAGACACGGGAAATTCCGGCTGATATTAACGCCGAGCGCGTTGTGGATTATCCGCTGTCTGTCGGAGGAAAGGTATATAATGTGACCTGCGTAAATGTCGGGAATCCCCACTGCGTTGTTTTTTGCGACAGGGTTGATACGGTAGATATTCAAACGGTAGGTCCGCAGTTTGAAAATGCCGAGGTGTTCCCCGAAAGGATAAATACCGAGTTTGTGCGTGTGGTAAATTCCAATACGGTAAAAATGCGTGTTTACGAGCGCGGAAACGGCGAGACCTCCGCCTGCGGAACGGGCGCCTGCGCCGCAGTTGCGGCGGCCTGCGAAACAGGTAAATGCCGTAAAAACGAGGATATAACCGTCAAGGTTCGCGGAGGAGACCTTACGGTTAACTACACGGGAGACCGCGTAACTCTCACAGGCGACGCCGTACTTGTATATGAAGGTGTTTGCGAATACTGATTTATATAAAGCCGACCCTTACCTTAAGGGGCGGCTTTGCATATTCATAAAAAATGCATATATTGCTTGAAAACAAGTGCATATTGGTGTATAATAAATACCGTATATAATGGGAATAAATGTTTTCCTTTTTTTCTTAAAAAGCATAATTTATGAAAGCAGGTGCGGCATGACAAGAAAGCAGGCAAGGGAGGAAGCCTTTATACTTGTGTTTGAAAAGCAATTTAACGAGGATTCGCTTGAAAACATTATGGAACTGGCTGTTGAAGTAAGGGATATAACGCCCGACGATTATATAAACAAGGTGTTTTTCGGCGTTTATGAGCATATTGATGAGCTTGACGGTATAATTTCATCAAATGCCATAGGCTGGAAAATCGGGCGTATTTCAAAAACTTCGCTTGCAATACTGCGCCTTGCCGTGTTTGAGATTAAGTATATGGAGGATATTCCGCAGTCGGTATCTATAAACGAGGCAGTAGAGCTTTGTAAGAAATACGCCACAAAGGAAGACGCTTCCTTTGTCAACGGTATTCTCGCGTCGGTTGTAAAGCAGTAGAATTATGCAGACGCGCGCTTTAACCGTAAGACAGCTTAATATGTATGTCAAGACCCTGCTTGAAGGGGATGTTCGCTTAGCCTCGGTCACCGTTACGGGCGAAATTTCCAATTTCAAGAATCATTATTCAAGCGGTCATCTTTACTTCACGCTTAAGGATAATGACGCCGCAATACGCTGCGTTATGTTCCGCTCCTTTGCTTCGCGCATAAGGTTTACTCCTGAGGACGGACTTCAGGTGATCCTGCGCGGCAGGGTATCGCTTTACGAAAAGGACGGTCAGTACCAGTTTTATGCCGAGGAAATGAACGCGGCAGGTATCGGAGATATTTCCTTACAGTTCGAGCAGGTAAAGGCAAGACTTGAAAAAGAGGGTCTTTTTAATCCCGAAAACAAGCGTCCTTTGCCGCGCTTTCCGAAAACGGCGGCCGTTGTTACATCCGATACGGGCGCCGCAGTAAGGGATATTATAAATATTTTGGGCAGACGGTGGCCACAAACCGAGGTTATCATGTGCCCCGTTTCGGTGCAGGGCGAGCTTGCCGTGCCCGAAATGCTTGAAACGCTTGACAGGCTTTATGCTTTAGGCAGGGCGGATGTTATAATAATCGGTCGCGGCGGAGGTTCTGCCGAGGATTTGTGGGCTTTTAACAGCGAGGAGCTTGCCCGTAAAATATATGCTTCACCTGTCCCCGTAATTTCGGCGGTGGGGCATGAAACCGACTTTACTATCTGCGATTTCGTTGCCGATATGCGCGCGCCTACGCCGTCTGCCGCGGCGGAGCTTGCGGTGCCCGACTGTAAAGAGGTGCAAAGCCGCATACAAAAGTGCCGTTCCTCTCTTTACTCGGCACTTTTGGCAAAATATAATTACAGTAAGACCCGATATGAGGCGGTTTCTTCAAGCCGATTCTTAAAACGGGCTGAAGAAACGCTGATTTCGGTGCGAAGCGAAACGCTTGACCGGCTTTATGACCGTTTAAGCGTAATTTCACAAAGGTATATTGAAACATCCGAAAACGCTCTTGCAGGGCTTTCTTCAAGGCTTGATGCGCTCAGTCCTCTAAAGGTTATTTCCAGGGGATATTCGGTAGCGCAAAGCGGCGGTAAAATTTTAAGAACGGTAAATGATGTTGAAATCGGGGATAATATAACGCTTAAGCTTTCCGACGGAATGCTTAAATGCAGCGTGCTTGATAAGGAGAATAACATTGGCTGAAAAGAAAATTTCGTTTGAAGACGCGCTTAACGAGCTTGAAAAAACGGTAAATACGCTTGAAAACGGGGAGTGCACGCTTGACGAAGCTATTGCACTGTTTGAAAAGGGAGTAAAGCTTTCTTCGGACTGTCGCAAAACACTTGATAACGCGAGGCAGAAGATTATGACGCTGACCGACGCGGAGAACGGAGCGGCAGACGATGATTGATGATATTTTAAGAGAAAATGCCGACTTAACAGAGAAAAGAATAAACGAGCTTTTGCCTGAATGTGATAAAAAATACAAAAGCGCGGTGTCGGCTGCGAGATACAGTCTTTTAAACGGCGGCAAGCGTATACGCCCCGTAATTTTGCTTGAATTTTACCGCCTTTGCGGCGGAAACGGAAAAGGCGCGGTCGATTTCGCGGCGGCGCTTGAAATGATACACACCTATTCGCTGATACACGATGATTTGCCGTGTATGGATAATGACGATTTCAGACGCGGCAAGCCTTCCTGCCATAAGGCATACGGCGAAACTACGGCTCTGCTTGCAGGGGATTTACTGCTTACCAACGCATTTTCGGTTGCCGCAGGGGTTAGCGATATTCCTGCCGACCGCGCTCTTAAAGCAATATCCGTACTTGCGAAAAAAGCGGGAATAAGCGGTATGGTGGGCGGTCAGGTAATTGACCTTGAAATTGAAAAAACCGGAGCCGATATTGATACCGTAAAGGATATGTACCTTTTAAAAACAGGCGCCTTGCTTGAGGCGGCGGCGGTAATCGGCTGTGTACTTGCGGGCGCCGACGAAGGGAAAATCGCCGCGGCTGAAAAATATGCTTCAAGCGTGGGGCTTGCTTTTCAGATAATTGACGATATTCTTGACAGTACGGGCGATGAAAAGCTGCTCGGCAAGCCTGTCGGAAGCGATGAAAAGAACAGCAAGGTAACCTATGTTTCAAAATACGGCGTGGAAAAAAGCCGCCAAATCGCCGCAGAGCTTACAAACGAAGCCTTAACGGCGCTTAACGTTTTTGATGGTGACAAGTCAAGACTTACCGAGCTTACGGAGTATTTACTTACAAGAAAGTTTTAAAAAGGGAATGTTAATTTAAATTGGAGTACAGGTATTTAAGCAAAATAAAATCCCCCGAGGATATAAAAAAGCTTAATAAAAACGATATCGACACGCTTTGCGAGGAAATTCGCGGATGTATTATAGATACGGTGTCAAAAAACGGAGGTCATCTTGCTTCTAATCTCGGCGCGGTAGAACTGACCGTTGCCCTGCACCGTGCCTTTAATGCGCCGCAGGACGCAATAATTTTCGATGTCGGTCATCAAAGCTATACGCATAAGCTGCTTACAGGCCGCTTTGAACGCTTCGGAACAATAAGAACCGAGGGCGGACTTTCGGGCTTTATGCGTCCAGATGAGAGTGAATACGACCCGTTTGTTACAGGCCACAGCAGTAATTCTATCTCGGCGGCATATGGCATTTACCGTGCAAAGCGTATAAACGGCGAGGACGGCACGGCGGTAGCCGTAATAGGCGACGGTGCGCTGACAGGCGGTATGGCGTACGAAGCCCTTAATAATGCGGGCGGAGCAAGAAGTAATTTTATAGTTGTGCTTAATGACAATAAAATGTCAATTTCCCGAAATGTAGGCGCGCTTGCGCGCAGCCTTACAAGAATGCGCAACAAGCCGCGGTATCACCATTTCAAATTTGCAATAAGCCGCTTCCTGCTTGCAGTCCCCCTTGTCGGTAGGGCGCTTAACAACTCGCTTTACAGAATAAAAGAAGCGGCGAAGGGCTTGGTTTACCGCAACAATATTTTTACGTCTATGGGTTTTAATTATCTCGGTCCTGTGGACGGTCACGATGTAGGTGCCATGGAATCTCTTTTTAAAGTTGCGCAGACCTACACCCGTCCATCTCTTATTCATGTAATAACCACCAAGGGCAAGGGCTATTCTTATGCCGAAAGCAGTCCTAAAAACTATCACGGTGTTTCTCCGTTTGACGCTGATGTCGGTGCGGCGGTATCAAAAAAGGAAACCTATTCCGACATAGCAGGAAAAACGCTTTGTGCTCTTGCAAGGGCAGACGGTAAAATCTGTGCAATAACCGCCGCTATGACCTCGGGAACTGGGCTTGCAAAATTCGCGTCAGAGTATAAAACACGGTTTTTTGATGTGGGAATTGCAGAGGAACATGCCGTTACCTTTGCGGCAGGACTTGCAAAGGGAGGCGCAAAACCCTTCTTTGCGGTATATTCAACCTTTTTACAAAGGGGATATGACCAACTTCTGCATGACGCCGCGATTGCACATCTTCCTATAAAACTGCTTGTTGACCGCGCGGGAATAGTCGGAGAGGACGGCGAAAGCCATCAGGGGATTTTTGATGCGGCCTATCTTTCTACTATACCGGGAATGACGGTGTATTCGCCCTGCTTTTATAATGAGCTTGAAGCGCTGATAATAAAGGCTTCCTGCTTTGACGGTCCTATAGCCATACGCTATCCCCGCGGCTGTGAAAGAAAAAACACGGGGTTTAAGTACAGGGATGAGGATTATACCGTTATAAATCGCGGCGGAACACGCGCGGCGGTTACCTACGGCAGAATTTTTGCAAATGTGTCTGAGGCCGCCGAAAGGGTCGGCAATACCGATGTTGTTAAGCTTAATAAAATCTGCCCGATAGACGACCGACTGATTCTTGAGCTTATGAAGTACAAAGAGCTGTATTTTTATGAAGAGGGAATCGAAAAGGGCGGCGTCTTTGAGCATATAGCGGCGCGCCTTTTAGAAAACGGATACTCCGGCAGTATAACTTTAAGGGCAATACCGAATGAGTTTGTACCTGCGGCGACGGTTGAAGCCTCCCTTAAAAAGTACGGGCTTGATACCGAGTCTGTAATAAACGATTTAAACGGTGAAAACAAATGACGGAAAAAATGAGACTGGATTTAGCCGTTGTAAACGGCGGCTATGCCGAAAGCCGCGAAAAGGCAAAGGCGCTTATTATGGCAGGTATTGTTTATGTAAATAACCAGAAATGCGATAAGGCAGGAACTACGGTAAAGCCCGATGACATAATAGAGGTTCGCGGTGAGACACTTAAATATGTAAGCCGCGGCGGTCTTAAGCTTGAAAAGGCGGTAAACAGCTTCGGGATAAAGCTTGACGGATGTATCTGCGCCGATATCGGTGCTTCAACCGGCGGATTTACCGACTGTATGCTGCAAAACGGAGCTGTAAAGGTCTATTCGATAGATGTCGGCTACGGTCAGCTTGCATGGAAGCTCAGAACCGACAGCCGTGTCGTAAACCTTGAACGCACCAATTTTCGATATGTGACTGCCGAGCAGGTGCCCGAAGAGCTTGATTTTGCTTCGGTTGATGTTTCATTTATATCATTATCGCTCATTTTGCCCGTTATGAGACCACTGCTTAAAGAGGGCGGTCACGCGGTATGCCTTATTAAACCGCAGTTTGAGGCAGGTCGTGAAAATGTCGGAAAAAAAGGCGTTGTCCGTGATAAATCTGTGCATATAAGCGTTATAGAAAAAATAACCGATCTTGCTTTGCAAAATAATTTTTCAATATTAGGGTTGGATTTTTCTCCCGTTAAGGGACCAGAGGGTAATATTGAATATCTGTGCTTTTTAGAGAAAAGCGAAAGACCCCAAAATCTGTGCGGCGTTTCTGCCGAGGAGATTGTCAGTAGGTCTTATGCCGCATTAAACATATAAAAATTTTAATTGTCTGAACGGAGACTGTTATGAAAGTAGCTTTATTGCCGAATCTTGATAAGCGCGGCTCGGCCGAGACGGTGGAAAAGTTAGGAGTGTTTCTTAAAAAAGAGGGGATAGAGGCTTATCTGCCCGACAGTATATGTACGCCCAACTTTAATTATGCGCCTGAAGACGAGCTGTATAAAATAGCCGATATTATTATTACAATAGGCGGGGACGGTACAATTATCAGATATGCCAAGCGCGCCGCGCTTGACGGTAAGCCGGTGCTGGGTATAAACGCGGGAAGAATGGGATATCTTGCCAATATCGAGCAGAACGAGCTCCGTCAGCTTTCAAAGCTTAAAACAGGTGCATATAAAATAGAAAAGCGTATGATGCTGTCGGTTAAGGTATGCGAAAACGGCAGGGTGCTAAATGAGTATTCAGCGCTTAATGACGCCGTTATAACAAGCGGATTTATTTCGAGAATAATTGATATTTCGGCTTCGGTATCGGGAGATACCATAAGCTACCGCGCGGACGGACTTATACTTTCGACCCCCACAGGCTCAACGGCATATTCAATGTCGGCAGGCGGACCGATAATAGACCCTGCCACCGAAAGCATATGCATAACGCCGATATGCTCCCATTCGCTTTCGGCAAAGCCGATACTTTTGGGAGCGGATACGCTTATAAAAATCAAAGCATATTCAAAGAAACGAACCGATATTTTTCTTACGGTAGACGGCAGAAAGGTCTCTGCGGTCAAGCCGTACACCGAAATTTTGATAACCAAATCCAAGCAGGCGGTCAAGCTTGTAAGGCTTAACGACCGCTCGTTCTACAAAACACTCTCATATAAATTTACGGACGGCAGGTGCAATTAAATTGAAAAGTAAGAGACAGCAAAAAATACTTGAGCTTATAAAAGATAAAATAATAATCACTCAGGAGGATTTGCAGAATGAGCTTAAAGCCCTCGGCTTTAAGATAACGCAGTCCACCGTTTCGAGAGATATAAAGGAGCTTCGCATTGTAAAGGGTCATGATTCTGCAGGCAATTACCGTTACATAGCAGGCGACGGCGGATTTGACGGTAAGCAGACCTCGCCCGACCATTACCGAGAGCTGTTTTCAAAATCTGCAAGAAGCGTGAATTACGCGCTTAACAATGTAGTGGTAAAGTGCTATACGGGAATGGCTTCAAGCGCCTGCGTCGCGCTGGATTCCGCTTTCGGGGACTATATGCTCGGCTCACTCGCAGGTGACGATACGATAATAATCGTAACCGGCAGCGAGGAGCTGTCAAAAACCTTAACCGACGAGCTTAATAAACTTTTGTAATGTTTGTGCCGGTGCTTTATCGGCAGAACGGAGATAAAGATGCTTAAATATCTTCATATTGAAAATATTGCGGTGATTGAAAAGGCGGATATTGAGTTTTCCACGGGCTTGAATGTGCTGACAGGCGAAACGGGAGCCGGCAAATCAATAGTTATAGACTCCATAAACGCCGTGCTCGGTGAGCGTACATCGCGTGAGCTTATAAGAAGCGGGTGCGAAGCAGCCGTGGTTTCGGCGGAGTTTTGCGGACTTAATTGTTCTACCGTAAAAGCGCTTAATGAAAACGGAATATCGTGCGATGAAGACGGTCTTATCATAAGCCGTAAATTAAGTCTTAACGGAAAAAGTACGATACGGCTTAACGGTCAGCCCGTAACCGCAGGAATGCTAAAGGAAATAGCAAAGGGACTTATAAACATTCACGGTCAGCACGATAATCAGGCGTTGCTTAACCCCGAAAATCATATTGTTTATATAGATTCGGTGGCGGAAAATTCTGATAAGCTTGCCGACTATTACAGCGAGTTTAAAAAACTGAACGCCATACGAAAAGAGCTTGCAAAGCTTGAAGACGATGAAGATGATAAACAGCGGAGAACCGAAATTCTCAGGTATCAGATAGAGGAGCTTGAGGGGGCTGATATACATATAGGCGAGACAGAAAAGCTGAAAGAACAGCTTGAAATTGCTAAAAATGCCGAAAGAATATCGGCGTCTTTAAACCAAGCGCATATGGCGCTTTTCGGTGATGACGATACCGACGGAGCCGTTTCCCTTACCGATAACGCAATAAGGGCGCTGTCATCGCTTCCGGGCGATAAGCTGCAAAAGACACTTGCCTGCCTTAACGATGCAAAAGCGTATCTTGAAGCGGCAGGGGCAGATATAAACGATTTCGCCGATGGCGGAGACAGTTTGGGGCTTGACGCGGAAAATATAGGCGCAAGACTTGATTTGCTTTTTAAGCTTATGCTTAAATACGGTGACAGCGAGCAAAAAATGCTTGACTTTTTAACAAAAGCAAAGCAAGAACTTGAAGATATAACCTTTTCGGATAAGCGTGCAAAGGAGCTTTCGGACGAGCTTGACGAAAGCACGCAAAGGCTTATAAAATTAGGTGAAGATTTAAGTCTTTCACGCAAAAAAGCGGCAAGCGAATTTGAAAAATCGGTAATACAGGTGCTTAGATACCTGAATATGCCGAGTGTAAACTTTAAGGTGGGCATAAATAAGGGAAGATACACAAAGCGCGGATGCGACGAGGTTGAGTTTCTTATTTCGGCAAACGCAGGGGAGGAGCTTCGTCCGATGAGCAAGATTGCTTCGGGCGGCGAGCTTTCGCGCATTATGCTTGCTGTTAAAAGCGTGCTCTCTGACAGGGACACGGTTGATACGCTTATTTTTGATGAGATAGATACCGGAATCAGCGGCTACACCGCAGGGAAGGTCGGCGTTCAGCTTAAAAAGGTATCGGAAAGCCGTCAGGTTATTTGCGTTACCCATTTGGCGCAGATAGCCGCCGAAGCGGATAATCACCTGCTTATCGAAAAGAGCGCCGAAAACGGCAGAACCTTTACTAAGGTGCGTCCGCTTGAATACGGGGAGCGGATTACCGAAATCGCCCGTATAATGTCGGGCGCAGAACTTACGGAAAATCTTTACAATTCCGCAAAGGAATTGATAGACTCAAGAAAACAGCTTAAACGGCAGAACGGAGAAGAAAAATGAAAATTTACGAAGAGCTGGTTGCACGCGGACTTATCGCACAGGTGACCGATGAAGACGAAATCAGAGAAATGATAAACAACGGCAAGGCCACATTTTATATCGGCTTTGACTGCACGGCGGACAGCCTTACGGCAGGCCATTTTATGGCGCTTACCCTTATGAAGCGGCTTCAGATGGCAGGCAATAAGCCGATAGCCCTTATCGGCGGCGGCACTACCATGATAGGCGACCCATCAGGGCGCAGCGATATGCGAAAGATGCTTACTAAGGAGGCAATCAACCACAACGCCGAATGTTTTAAAAAGCAGATGGAGCGTTTTATAGAGTTCGGTGAAGGTAAAGCGCAGATGGTAAATAACGCCGACTGGCTTTTGGACCTTAATTATGTTGAACTGCTTCGCGAGGTCGGCGCCTGCTTCTCGGTTAATAATATGTTAAGGGCTGAATGTTACAAACAGCGTATGGAAAAGGGCTTAAGCTTCCTTGAATTTAACTATATGATAATGCAGAGCTATGATTTTTATCATTTGTTTAAGGAATACGGCTGTAATATGCAGTTCGGCGGCAACGACCAGTGGTCGAATATGCTCGGCGGTACCGAGCTTATACGCCGCAAGCTCGGCAAGGACGCCCATGCTATGACAATAACCCTGCTTACCGATTCGCAGGGCAATAAAATGGGTAAAACCGCAGGTAACGCCGTATGGCTTGACCCCGAAAAGACATCTCCCTATGATTTCTACCAGTATTGGAGAAATGTAAGCGACGCCGATGTTTTAAAATGTATAAGAATGCTCACCTTCCTGCCGCTTGAACAGATAGACGAAATGGACACCTGGGAGGGCAGCCGCCTTAATACCGCTAAGGAAATACTCGCATACGAGCTTACAAAGCTGGTTCACGGCGAGCAGGAGGCAGAAAAGGCACAAAACGCCGCAAGAGCGGTCTTTTCGGGCGTAGGCTCAAATGAAAATATGCCGTCCTTTACACTTGATGACTCCGATTTCACCGACGGAAAAATCGGAATTCTCGATATGATGCAAAAAGCGGGTCTTATTGCCTCTAAGGGCGAGGGCAGGCGACTTGTAACGCAGGGCGGAGTAAGCGTAAACGATAACAGAATTTCAGATCCTTCTTTCTCACTTAGTGCCGATGATTTTAAAGAAGATGTAATCGTTAAAAAGGGTAAAAAGGTATTTTACAGGTTTATTTTAAATAAGTGATATTTTCATATTGAAATGCACATACCTTTATGCATATTTTGAATAACACAAAGCATACGGAATATGTTAAAATATTAACAAAGATGGTTGAGCAAAAAAACAGCCGTCGTCCTAAATCAGCAAATCAACTTAAAGGAGTAATATTTATGCAGAAGAAAACCAACTATCAGACAGTTGACAGCGTAGAGACTCTTGAAGCGCTGCTCGGCAGGGTCAGAGAAGCGCAGAAAAAGTTTGCGACCTACTCTCAGGAGCAGGTTGATAAAATTTTCTTCGCTGCTGCTTCGGCTGCAAACAAAGCCCGTATACCGCTTGCAAAGCTCGCGGTAGAAGAAACCGGAATGGGCGTTGTTGAAGACAAGGTTATAAAAAATCACTATGCTGCCGAATATATTTACAATGCTTATAAAAATGTTAAAACCTGCGGCGTTATCGAGGAGGATAAGGCGTTTGGACTCAGAAAGGTTGCGGAGCCTATCGGCGTTGTTGCTGCGGTAATTCCTACCACCAATCCGACCTCTACCGCAATCTTTAAAACCCTTATATCGCTCAAAACACGCAACGGTATAATTATAAGCCCCCATCCGAGAGCTAAGAATTCCACCATTGAGGCGGCAAAGATTGTGCTTGAAGCTGCAGTTGCAGCCGGCGCACCGGAAGATATTATAGGCTGGATAGATGTTCCGTCGCTTGATATGACAAATCTTATTATGAAGGAAGCGGATATCATTCTTGCTACCGGTGGTCCCGGAATGGTAAAGGCAGCTTATTCAAGCGGTAAGCCCGCCCTCGGCGTGGGCGCAGGAAATACCCCTGCAATTATAGACGATACTGCCGATATCAAGCTTGCGGTTAACTCAATAATCCATTCAAAAACCTTTGATAACGGTATGATCTGCGCGTCAGAGCAGTCGGTAATAGTTCACGAAAAGGTTTACAAGGCAGTTAAAAAAGAGTTTGCCGACCGCGGATGCTATTTCCTCAATCCCGAGGAAACCGAAAAGGTTCGCAAAACCATTATAATCAACGGCGCGCTTAATGCGAAAATTGTAGGTCAAAAGCCGGTTACAATAGCCGCTCTTGCAGGAGTTACCGTTCCCGAAAGCACTAAAATCCTTATAGGCGAAGTAGAAAGTGTAGATATTTCGGAAGAATTTGCCCACGAAAAGCTTTCTCCCGTGCTTGCAATGTACAAGGCGCACGATATTAAGGACGCCTTTGATAAGGCAGAGCAGTTAATTGCCGACGGCGGTTACGGTCATACCTCCTCTATTTATCTTAACACGATAACCGAGCAGGCAAAGCTTGATGAATTCCAGGCGAGAATGAAGACCTGCCGTATACTTGTAAACACTCCGTCTTCTCAGGGCGGCATAGGCGACCTTTATAACTTTAAGCTTGCACCTTCTCTTACGCTGGGCTGCGGCTCATGGGGCGGCAACTCGGTATCCGAGAATGTCGGCGTAAAGCATTTAATAAATATAAAGACCGTTGCTGAGAGGAGAGAGAATATGCTTTGGTTCAGAGCGCCTGAAAAGGTTTATATAAAGAAGGGCTGTCTGCCTGTTGCTCTTGACGAGCTTAAGACAGTTATGAATAAGAAAAAGGCTTTTGTCGTTACCGACAGCTTCCTGTTCAATAACGGATATACAAAGCCGATTACCGATAAGCTTGATGAAATGGGTATTCAGCACGCAACCTTTGCCGATGTTGCTCCCGACCCGACGCTTCAGTGCGCACAGAAGGGCGTTGAGCAGATGCGCGCCTTTGCGCCCGATGTAATAATCGCGCTGGGCGGCGGCTCTGCAATGGATGCCGCAAAGATTATGTGGGTGCTTTATGAGCATCCCGAGGCTGACTTTATGGATATGGCAATGCGTTTCTCGGATATCAGAAAGAGGGTTTACACCTTCCCGAAGATGGGCGAAAAGGCTTACTTTATCGCTGTTCCGACCTCTGCCGGCACCGGCTCGGAGGTTACTCC
>JAEDML010000142.1 GCA_016303035.1 Clostridiaceae bacterium
AAGGTTTCAAGCGATTTATCGCGCTGCTTTTGTTCAGGCATAGCGTCAAGCGTGCGCATATTGTGAAGTCGGTCGGCAAGCTTGATTATAATTACGCGTATATCCCTGCCCATAGCAATCAGCATTTTTCTGAGACTTTCCGCCTGCTGCTGTTCCTTGGTGGAAAAGTTAAGACGACCGATTTTGGTTACACCGTCTACCAAAAGAGCAACCTCGTCCCCGAAATCCTTTTTTATGGTTTCAACGGTCGTGTCGGTATCCTCAACAACATCGTGAAGTAAAGCCGCGGCGATTGACCGACTGTCCATTCCGAGCGAAACAATGATTTTGGCGACATTGTAGGGGTGAATATAATAATCCTCATTAGAATACCGTTTTTGACCCTCGTGAGCCGTAACGCAAAACTCAAACGCCTTTTTTACAAGGTCGTAATCATAGGTTCCACCCTGCTGTTTCATCTGCTCTATTAGGTCAATGTAATTCTTATTGGCTTCTTCCTTCATTGTTTTCACTCCTCTCGTATAAAAATCGGTAGGTTTCGGAATTTGTAAGCTCTGTTTTTGTATGTACGCTTGCAGCCGAGATTATATGCTTTTCATCCTCTTTTACAAGTCCCAGTTCTTCAAGCGTAATAATGGCAATCATAGTTTTTGAATAACCGACGGTATTGATAAAATGATACTTCACGCGCTCCTTACAGGCGGCGGATGCGGTTATAAATTTATACACCGTTCCGACCTCTGCTCGCGACGGAAGCATAAGAGATATATCTACCGTCTTATTGCACATATATTCGTCAAATGCGGCAAGCTGTTTGAAAAGCACATCGTCATCGGTGCCCGAAAGACGCATATTTTTTATCTGTACCGAAAGACTTTCACTGCCGTTATATATATTTACATCAAGAGTTACGGCAAGATCAAGCATATCGCCGCAGTTAAAGCAAAAATCCTCGGGCGTGACGCCGAAAAGCAAAGACTGAAAAGAATTGTTTTCCTTTGAAAACAGCAATCGCAGATGCTTGCCCGAAGCAATCGGTGTTATTTTTTGCAATGTTACGCCGTATATACCGAAAATAGGCATAGGATTACCGGAACCAAAGGGCTCAAGCTCCTTAACAGCATAGGCAACATCGAGCGAAAGGCCTTTTGGATTAAGACGGCAGTCAATTTTAAGCTCGGGCGGGCGGTACTCGGTTTCCTCAGCATAGGCGTTAACGGCATTTCTGAAATTATCAATATCCGCGGTCTTAAGCGCGACCCCTGCGGCAAGCTCATGACCTCCGAATTTCAAGGTATGCTCCTCTGCCGATTTTATTGCATTATAAAGTGAAAAGCCTTTATAGCTGCGACCCGAACCCGAAGCCGTATCACCGTCGACCGAAAGCAGAATTGCAGGTTTTCCGTATTTTTCGCATATGCGAGCGGCAACTATACCTACAATACCCTGATGCCAGCCTTCCCCCTGAACCACGATAACGCGGTTATAGCAGTATCCGTTTTTTTCAATTATACCCACAGCTTCATTAAGTATATTCTTTTCGGCTTTTTGACGCGAAGCGTTTTCTTCGTCAAGTAAATTAGCAAATACAAGCGCGTCCATCATATTATCACAGAGCAGCATTTTAAGCGCGGGCTCGGCAGTGTCCATTCTGCCTGCGGCGTTTATTCTCGGACATATTCCGAAAGCGACCCTGCCGGCGGTTATATTACCGCGGTCGATACCTGCCACACTCATAATTGCCGCAATTCCGGTACGGGGATTACGGCGCAGTTTTTTAAGCCCTGCCTTTACAATACATCTGTTTTCATATTCAAGCGGCATTACATCGGCAATTACGGCCACGGTAAGCAGATCCGAATATCTGTCAAGCAACTCTTCGGGCTCTCTTCCCTCAAGCACGCAAACCAGCTTAAAGGCTACCTCCGCTCCGCAGATTTGCTTATACGAGGAAGCACAGTCTTCGCGGTGGGGATCGACTACCGCCTCTGCACAAGGCAGCTTATCTGACGGTATGTGATGGTCGGTAACTACTACCTTCATACCGAGCGAGCGCGCGTATTCAATCTCTTCATTACAGCAAATGCCGTTATCCACGGTAACTATCAAGCCAACGCCCATAGCGTTTAACCTATCAACGGCGGCTTTGTTCATACCGTAGCCCTCGCTGAGTCTATCCGGTATGTAGGTTACGGCGCGTATGTTTCGTCCGCTTAAATAATCGTAGAGCAGCGCAGTGGCGGTAATTCCGTCACAGTCATAATCGCCGTATACGGCTATAAGGATATCATCGGCAGCGGCTAGGTTGATAATTTCCGCCGCCTTTTCAATATCCGCAAGCTCATGCGGGTCGGAAATCATTATTTCATCCGAGAGGAACTGTTCAAGCTCACCCGGGTCGGTATATCCTCTGCCGCAGGCAATAAGGGCGGCAATGGGGTCAACATCACATTCTTCGGCAAGTGTTTTTGCAAGCGCCTTATCGGTTTCTGCAATAACCCATTTTTTAAAAGACATTATTTCCGCCCCCTTATCAAATAACAGTATTAAATCCTAAAAGAACGAATACTTAATAGATATTTTAACACTAAAATCTCCTCTTTTCAATCTTTTTTGCGTTTTATTGCGCGGTTTTAAAGTAAATTATTGTTAAACCTCAAAATTTGTTAAAAATTTTAAAAAGCTCTTGACTTTATTGCTTTAAAGTGGTAATCTATTTACAACAAATATATGCTCAGTCATATATTCTTGAAAGGAAATGAGGATTATGAAATTAAGAAAAGTTATTTCGCTGCTTACCGCAGCCGTAATGGTTGCCGCAGCCGCCGCGTGCGTTTCGGGTTGTGATTCCGGTAATACTGCAAAGTACAAAATCGGTATCTGCCAGTTAGTTCAGCATGACGCACTTGATGCCGC
>JAEDML010000143.1 GCA_016303035.1 Clostridiaceae bacterium
CAAACTCTATCCAAACATCGCCGAACTGACCGTGACCGCCCGACTGCTTTTTATGTCTGCCCTGAACCTTAACAGGCTTGCGTATAGTTTCACGGTAGGCAACCTGAGGATTGCGAAGCTCAACATCCGCCCCAAACTTAGCTTTGAGCCTTGAAACTATAACATCTATATGCTGCTCGCCGAGTGCCGACAGTACCTGTTCGTGGGTCTCATTGTCTGTCGCCACCTTGATTGTCGGATCCTCCTCCATCAGCCTTGAAAAGCCGGCGGTAATTTTTTCTTCATCGCCCTTTGTAACGGGATAAACCGCAACCGAAAGCGTAGGCTCAGGGAATTCGGGAGCCTGTGCGGCAAGCTTACCCGATACCGAAAGAGTATCCCCCGTAAGCGCTCCCGTGAGCTTTGAAACCGAGCCTATATCGCCCGCCGATATAAAATCTGCGTCCTCCTGCTTACCGCCTTTGAGCCACATAACCTTTGAAATGCGTTCCTCTTCACCGGTACGGCTGTTTTTAAGCCGCATATCACCGCTTACGCGCCCTGAAAGCACCTTAAAGTAGGACAGCTTTCCGACAAACGGGTCGGCTATGGTTTTGAAAATAAACAATGCGTTCTCGCCGTTCTCATCATACGCATTTGCCTGACCGTCATCAGAAGCAAATACTGCTTCCGATACGGGAGGCATTATTTCAAGTATACTGTCGACAAACAGCGGTATACCGTCGCCGTTCTGCTGAACGCCGCAGTAAACCGGACAAATATCTCCGTCTTTAACTCCCTTTTTAAGACCCTCTATCATTTCTTCCTTTGTAAATTCCTCGCCGGCAAAATATTTTTCCATAAGCGCGTCATCGGTTGTAGCAACCGCCTCAAGCAAGAGACTTCTCATCTCGTCAATTTCGGTGCTTACCGGCATACGAAGCTCACGCTTAACAATTCCGTCAAAGGCATACGCCTTGTTTTCCGCAAGGTCTATATAACACTTTACTTCATCGTTTTCTATGTAAGGAATCACAACCGGACAGATAACAGCGCCGTAACGCCCCGCCATTGCCGATATAACGCGGTAAAAATGCGCGTGTGACGAATCTAGCTTTCCTACGAAGAAGGCAACGCTCTTTTTCATCGCTCTTGCCTTTTCAAACGCCTGCCTTGCCCCCACGGTAAGACCGGATTTGCCGGAAACGGCGATTACCGCGCTGTCAGCCGCGGCAAGCGCCTCACAGACGCCGCCTGCAAAATCGAACGAGCCTGGAGCGTCGATTATATTAAGCTTTTTATCCCCTGCTTCAAGGGCGTAAACCGAGGTGGATACCGAAATTTTCCGTTTTTTCTCCTCAGAGTCAAAATCCATAACCGTAGTACTGTCGGCAATTTTTCCTATGCGGTCGGTTGCCTTACCGTAATATAGAATTGCGTCGGCAAGTGTGGTCTTGCCTGAACCGCCATGGCCCAAAAGCGCAATGTTTAAAATTTTGTCTGCCGGATAATGTTTCAATGTAATACACTCCTTTGAAGAATTGCTGTTAACTACATTATATCACAGTCTATTAGCAATTACAACCAATATTTATATACTTTTTGTTTCCGATTTGTTAATAAAGCATAATTTGTGTGTTTTTGCAAAATAATGACGAAGTCTTTGTTTAATAAATATATTTTAGGCTTAAAAAGTAACATTTTTGAAATAATTTGTAACCGAATTGTTTTAGCAATTAGAGATTTTTGTGTGTATAATATATATGTAATTACGGAGGTGGATTTTATGAAACGCAAATTATTATGTGCTTTGATAACTGTTTTGGTTATCGTTTGTAATTTTTCCGCCTTTGCACCGGCTTCCGCATCTTCGGTAAAGCAGGAAAATTCCGATAATAACGGCTTTAATGAGGAAAAGGTGCTTGAAACCCGTTTTCTTAATATGCTTAATCATAATTTTGTTTATGATTCTGATTTTGAAAATGAGGAATGTATTGTTAACAATTCGGTTATCGCTTTGCTTGATATGCGTGACAAAGCCGATGAATCTTTCATATCCGAAACATATGTTAAAAATTTTGTTTACAGTATGTACGGGGTTGAGATTTCCGATTTTTCCGATATAAATTCACAGCTTCCTAAAAAAGACGGCTATGTTTATATTATTCCGCGCGGATTTACGGTATACCGCCACAGCATTGTTTCTGTTTCTCTTAATGAAGACGGTAGCTACACAGTAGTTTCAGATGTTGATATTAACGGACATGACGGTGCTGTGGGGAAAGCAACGGCTATTTCCCTTTTTGTAAAGAACGCTTCTTCGGATTTCGGATATAACATTATATCCTCCGATATTCACAGCAGCGTTTCGGATATTTAACTTCATATATTAATAAGAATCGGCAGCAGATTTTTTATCTGCTGCCGATTCTTATTTCTCGTTTTTAATTGTTGAATAACCGCTTCTGTGATCGAACACCGCCTGTGTACCCAAATCTATTGATTCCTGAAGCACCTTAGTATCAGGCATAACCTCATCAGGGCAGACAAGCTCGCCGTCGTTCTTTTCCATAAGATAATTGGTTAAAATAACCTTTGCCGCCGAAACGCGCGATTTCATAGAGGTGTGGCAATGCGCCGTGAACATTTGCAAAAGTGAATTCCACGAGCTTCCGTGAGTAGCCATCATAATATAAAGCAGTTCCTTTTTCTCATGAACAGTCATTAACTCTACAATATTCATCAGCGCTTCGTTAAGACGGTTACTTTCTTCCGAAGACTGAATGTCAAAATACAGCTCGGGAAAAACACAGGCGAGAAAATACGGCATTGGATTTATACCGAGAACCCTGAACCATTCACTGCCCTGAAAAAAGTTGGGAGCGCTGATTCCCCTTTCCCAGTTCTGTATTGT
>JAEDML010000144.1 GCA_016303035.1 Clostridiaceae bacterium
TAAAGTCAGCTTCCTTTCCTCTAAATAATAACATACATCAAAATGAAAGTCAAAGTACAGTTTTCAAAAACGGCGGCATAAGACGCACTACAGTCGGAATTCTACTTTGGGTAGAGTTATCAAAATATTCTACCGATAAAGGTTTACAAATAGAATTGCAAAATATTACGGTAGGTTGAAAAACGAAGGTTGCCGAGTATAATTATAACCAGCAACCAAAAAAGGAGAATTTCAATGAGTTACAGAATAGTTACCGATTCAAGCGCCAACCTAACCGACCGTCAGATTGAGGAATACGGGGTGGAAATTCTATCCCTTAAATACTATATAGGCGGACGCGAATTTCAAAGCTATGTAAAGGGCGAAAAGACCGATTATGCCGAAACCTACCGCCTTTTACGCGAAAAGGAAAAAATCACTACATCGCTTGTCTCAAGAGAGGACTGCGACAGGATAATAAAGCCGATACTTGAAATCGGGAGGATGTTTTGGTTCTTGCGTTTTCGTCCAAGCTTTCGGGAACCTACCAGAATATAGAAAACGCCGCGAAGGATTATCGTATTGAGTTTCCCGACCGTAAAATTATCGTTATTGATACGCTTTGCGCTTCGCTCGGAGAGGGGCTTGCCGTACATTATGCCGTTAAGCTTAAAAATGAGGGTAAAAGTATCGAAGAAACGGCAAAATGGGTGGAAGACAACAAGCTTTCGATATGCCATATCTTCACAATTGACGATTTATTCTTTCTAAAACGCGGCGGGAGGCTTTCGGGAGCGAGTGCGGTTTTCGGAACACTGCTCGGAATAAAACCGCTGCTTCACACGGCGAATGACGGGGGACTGTATGTCACGGGAAAGGCGCGCGGAAGGAAGGCTTCTATTGAATATTTAATAAATACCGTGGGTGAGCGGGGAATCGACCTTAGTAATCAGGATGTGTTTATTGTTCATGGGGACTGCGAGGAGGACGCAAAATATATTGCCTCGGAAATTAAAAAACGGTATAAGGTGAAAAACACCGTTTATAACTATATCGATCCCGTTATTGCCGCGCACGCAGGACCCGGCACACTTTCGGTATTCTTTATAGGAACAGAGCGCTAAAACTGCTTAGCTGTTGTATCGAAAAATGTTGTATTTTGAAGGCTTTTGGGGTTGCTTTTATAAGGCAACAGGTATATACTGTAACAGAACCGTAAAATAAAGTAATATTAGCATTTTAGGGGATGTTATTTTGAACAGATCGAAAGCAATAAATATGACCGAGGGACCGCTTTTCGGTAAAATACTTAGCTTTGTGCTGCCCACAATGTTTACAAATCTTCTGCAGGTGTTTTACAATGCGGCGGATATGATAGTAGTAAACCTTTCGGGCGAGGCGGACGCGGTAGGAGCGATAGGCTGCTCTGCTCCTTTTGTAACTCTTTTTGTTAATATATTTATAGGCTTTGCCGTAGGCGCCAATGTGGTGGCGGCAAATTATATAGGAGCCGAAAACCATTCCGAAGTATCAAAAACCGTGCATACTGCAATTTTAATAAGCGTCATATTCGGAACCGCGTTCGGAGCAATAGGAATAGCCGGCTGCAGGCCGGCGCTCGCTGCAATGGGCAACAGCGGAAAATTGTTTGATTTATCGGTTACATATGTTACAGTATATTTTATCGGTGCACCGTTTATTTCGCTTACCAACTATATCGTGGCAATTCTGCGTGCCAAGGGAGATACCGTGACACCTTTTTTTGTTATGTCCGGATCCGGGTTGCTTAATGTTTTGCTTAATCTGCTTTTCGTGCTTGCCTTCGGTATGTCGGTAGACGGGGTTGCACTTGCGACATCTGTTTCAAACGCGGTATCGGCAGCGGTGTTACTGGCTCATCTTTCGCGGCTTAACGACGACTGCCGCTTTTCATTAAAAAATCTCAGAATTGACAGATCGGCGTTTGCGAAAATACTTCATATCGGCTTTCCGGCCGCTGTTCAGGGCGCTTTGTTTTCTTTGTCAAATATTATTATTCAGTCATCAATTATCAAGGTAAATAATATTGTAACTCCTGCCGGAATCGATTATCAGCCGGTAGTAAAAGGAAATGCCGCAACGTCAAATCTCGAAGGCTTTGTCTATACCTCAACCAACTCGGTATATCAGGCGTCGGTAGCCTTTACGGGTCAGAATGTGGGAGCTGAAAAATATAACCGCATAGCTCCCGTTATGCGCGACTGCTATTTTTTGACCTTCCTTATTGCCGAAATCGTAACAGTTACCATAATACTGCTGCGTACGCCGTTGTTGTCTCTTTACGGTATTGCTCCGGGGGCGGCGGGAAGCGGCGAAGCTATAGCATTTGAAACAGCCGTGACACGTATGAATTATATGTTGATACCGTACTCGCTTTTAGCGTTTATGGAGGTTGGATCGGGAGTGCTGCGAGGACTGGGTAAATCGGTCACATCTACGGTAGTTTCGCTCATAGGCTCCTGTGTACTCAGAATTGTTTGGATTTATACCGTTTTTGCGGCTAATCCAACACTTGAATCAATATACATATCCTATCCTATTTCGTGGGGTATTACCGCCATTATCCATTTTGTCTGCTGCACGGCGGTGAGAACAAGGCTGATTAAATTCTCCGAATTCAAGGGTAAAAATTCAAAACCTGCACATACTGTCGTACTTGGCAGTT
Source organism: Clostridiaceae bacterium (assembly GCA_016303035.1). Lineage (GTDB taxonomy): Bacteria > Bacillota > Clostridia > Oscillospirales > Acutalibacteraceae > UBA737. Next base: position 2,684 of record JAEDML010000144.1, read on the forward strand.
AATTACGGGTATAAATATACGAATTTACTTGTAAAAATCTCATTTATATAGTATTATATACTTATATATTTTAATTCCTTTAAGGGAGGAATATAATGAGCAGCAAGGAGAAAATTCTTCGTCCCGTTAAACGGATTCGCGGCGGTGCGCTGCTTCCGCATTTAAAGGGAACAGCCGAAAGCGAAACGGTGGTTATGCCGCCGCC
>JAEDML010000145.1 GCA_016303035.1 Clostridiaceae bacterium
TGCACAAGCACAATTCATGCCTATTGAAAAAGAATTTTTATTATACTATAATATTTTTAAAATACAGAGTAATAAATAATTGTATAAATCCAATTGGACGGAGGCAGTTTTATGTGTACGGCAGCAACCTATAAAACAGAGGATTTTTATTTCGGCAGAACGCTTGATTATGAGTTTTCCTACGGGGATGAGGTTACGGTAACGCCACGTAATTATCAGTTTAATTTCCGCAGCGCGGGGACTGTGAAAACCCACTATGCCATGATAGGTATGGCATATGTTCAGGGCGATTATCCGCTTTATTATGACGCGATCAACGAAAAGGGCCTCGGTATGGCGGGGCTTAATTTTGTAGGCAACGCTTATTACAAGGAAACTGTGAAGGGGAGTGACAATATAGCGCAGTTTGAGTTTATTCCGTGGATTCTTGCACAGTGCGCTTCGGTACGCGAAGCAAGGATTCTTCTTGAAAGAATAAACCTTTGCGACACGCAGTTTAGTAAAGAACTGCCGTTAGCGCAGCTTCACTGGATTATTGCCGACCGAGATGAATGTATAACGGTGGAATCGGTTAAAGAAGGAATAAGGGTATATGATAATCCCGTTGGGGTTTTGACCAATAATCCGCCCTTTGACGAGCAGATGTTTAATCTCAATAATTATATGAATTTGTCTCCTAAGTCCCCGAAAAACGCTTTTTCGGATAAGCTGCCGCTAAAAGTTTACAGCCGAGGAATGGGCGCTTTGGGACTTCCCGGCGATTTATCCTCCCAGTCTCGTTTTGTAAGGGTGGCTTTTACAAAGATGAATTCGGTTTCCGGAACAAGCGAGAATGAAAGCGTAAGTCAGTTCTTTCATATTCTCGGTTCGGTCGACCAGCAAAGGGGTTGCTGTGACGTAGGCGACGGCAAGTATGAAATTACAATTTATACCTCCTGCTGTAATGCCGATAAGGGTATATATTACTATACCACATATGAAAATCATCAGATAACGGCGGTAGATATGCACCGTGAAAATCTTGACGGGGAAAAGCTTGTAAGATATCCGCTTATATGCGGCGAGCAAATAAAGAATCAGAATTAGCAAAGCTTCGGCAATCTATGTGCTTTAAAATTTCACAAAATACAGAAAAATCCCTGAAGCCGCACGGTTTGGGGATTTTTTCTGCAATTCTACCGTCGAATAATTTATATTTAATTCAACAAATCATAATTTTTTATACATTTGTAATAAAAAATCACATTTACTTTACTTTTATATGGGAATATAATTTGAGTAACGACGGCAAAGGTCGTAAAAAAAGGAGGTAATTAAAATGAAAAAGTTATTGGCAACAGTTTTGGCATTGGCATTTATGCTTGGACTTACAGCCTGCGGCGGCGGCGACGGTTCGAGCGGCGGCGAGGTATCGGTATTTTATTACACATACAGCGATACATATATTTCCAGCGTTCGTTCTGCTATGGATAAGCTTCTTAATGAAGCAGGACTTAAGTATCAGAACTATGATGCAAACGGAAATCAGACCACCCAGACCGAGCAGGTTACAACCGCTCTTGCAAAAGGCTCAAAGCTTCTTGTAGTTAATGTTGTTGACACAGGCTCAAACGACGCGGCTCAGAATATTATCGACCAGGCAAAAGCAAAGGATGTTCCGGTTATCTTCTTCAACCGTTCTGTTGAGGAAGAGGTTGTAAGCAGCTATGACAAGTGCGTATTCGTAGGAACCGACTATGAAATGGCAGGTCATATGCAGGGTCAAATGATAGGCGAATATCTTGTTGAAAACTATAACGCGGTTGATTTAAACGGCGACGGCAAGATAAGCTATGTTATGTTCAAGGGTCAGGAAGGCAATATGGAGGCCATCGCACGTACACAGTTCGGTGTTGAGGACGCAGACAAGGTGCTTGTTGAAGCAGGTAAGCCCAACCTTGAATTCTATGACGCTTCAAATTCCAAGAAATATCTTGTTGACCAGAACGGACAGTGGTCATCGGCTGCAGCTACCGATTATATGAACACAATACTTTCGCAGTACAGCGAGGCCAACAATAATATGGTAGAGCTGGTTATTGCCAACAATGACGAAATGGCATTAGGCGCTGTTTCTGCACTTCAGACCGCAGGTTATAACAAGGAAGGCGCAAAGGTTATCCCGGTATTCGGTGTTGACGCTACCGACGCTGCCAAGGACGCTATTTCCAAGGGAGCTATGATAGGAACAATCAAGCAGGATGCCGATGGTATGGCAAGCGCTATCACCACAATCGGACAGAACTTCTTAGGCGAAAAGGATACCTTTGAAGGTATTGAGAGCGACAATGTTGTAGGCACTTGGAGAGTAAATATTCCCTACGGCGTTTACACAGGCGAATAATTTAAACGGATTTTAAATCATAGGAGGGCGGCGGTATCGTAAAGGTGCCGCCGCCCGACAGAGAAAGACAGGGGGATTAAGTTCTTATGGGCAGTCAGACCGATATAAAAGACGCTATCCGTGATAACGGAGCCGAACCGGTTCTCCTGCGAATGGAGAATATCGAAAAAAACTTTCCGGGCGTAAAAGCGCTCGATAACGTCAGCCTTACTGTTAAAGCAGGCACGGTGCACGCGCTTATGGGCGAAAACGGCGCCGGAAAATCAACCCTTATGAAATGTCTTTTCGGCGTTTACAACAAGGACGGCGGAAAGATATATCTTGAGGGAAAAGAAATAAATTTTAAAAATTCTAAGGAAGCTCTTGAAAACGGAGTTGCAATGGTACATCAGGAGCTTAACCAGGCGCTTAAGCGCAATGTAATGGATAATATGTTCTTAGGACGTTTCCCGACGGTTGCAAAGGGAGTGCCCATTACCAGCGAAAAGAAAATGTACA
>JAEDML010000146.1 GCA_016303035.1 Clostridiaceae bacterium
CCTTTTTTACCGTCTGCAAGCTCACCCGCAAGCAAGGTAAGCAGCATTGTTCTGCGTCTGAAATACAGATTTTCAAATATCACGCGGTTTCCCGTTTGACTGTAAAGCAAATACTTCGAAATAGGCAGCTGCGGAATCTCTTGGTTTAGCGCTTCGTCCGCAAGGCTTATACATTCTGCCCTGTTTTGAGGGTTTATTACCGAAGAAAAAAAGCTTTCCTCGGTTTTTTTGCACACATCAAGCGGTTTTACGAGTTTTGCAATTGCCGTAGGATCCAACTGTAACATTTTACATTCCTCCCAAAGTAATAATTGACTAAATTTATTATACAGGCTATACTTATATTTGTAATCAGCAAAAAAGAAAAAAGTTTGCATATCGTACAAATGTTGGGAACGGAGATTACCATGCAAAACGAGAGTACATCTTTGGATACAAAAAAAGGATTCAGTATAGATTTTATTGACTGCACCGGCTTTAAAAGTCCTAATATGCACTGTCATAAATACAGTGAACTGCTTTTTGTACTTAAAGGAAATCTTAACTTCCTTGTAGACGACGAGGTATACAGCTCCAAGGGAAGCTGCCTTATATTTTTTAAGGAGAAGCAGTTTCACACTACCGATGTAAACGGTACAGTTCCCTATACGCGCTATAACGCCGTATTCCGCTATAAATATCTAAGCGATATTCTGGACTATGAGTATGTTCGTGAATTATTTGAGCAAGACTGTACGGTAATACCGCTTGACGAAGATGAAAAGCAAGAACTGCTCAATATCTGCAAACCGCTTTACAAATATTTTTCCGAATCCGACGGTGATAACAGCAAGCTTAATATGTCAAGGCACCTGCTGTGCGCTCTGCTTATAAAGGTAAATCTTTTATTGAGTGAGAAATCGTCCGAGCGCACCCTGCCCGATGACACCTACATAAACCGAGTACTCGACTATATAAAAAAACACATTGCCGAAAAGCTTATAGTTGCAGATATTGCCGAGAATTTTTACATAAGCCGCTCAAAGCTTATGAGTGATTTTAAGGCGGCTACCGGTATTACTATCGGCGATTATATACTGTGCAACCGTATAAAGCTTGCAAAGGAATTACTTATGTCGGGCAATAGCGTAAGCGATACTGCGTATCTGAGCGGATTTGTCAATACCAGCCACTTTATACGCACCTTTAAAAGGGAAACGGGACTTACGCCGCTTCAGTATTGCCGAAGCAAAATCTAAACCGCAGTATTCCAAAAACAACGCCGCAGGCTTTTAGCCTGCGGCGTTGTTTTTATAAATAATTATTATCTTATTCCGATATACGGCGCCGGGTCAACATTTTTATTGTTTACAAGCACCTCAAAATGCAGATGATTTCCCGTGGAATATCCGGTGGAGCCTACATTTGCTATAACTTCCCCGCGAGTTACCGTCTCCCCTGCCGATACAAGCAGCTTGCTTGCGTGGGCATATCGGGTTTTAATACCGTTCCCGTGGTCGATAACAACGCAATATCCGTAATTTCCGTCAACACCGGCAAATGTAACCGTTCCGCCGCTTACGGCAAATACTGAAGTTCCCTTATCTGCCGCAAGATCCATACCCTTGTGTCCTCTGCCGTCACCGTAATAAGCAGTTACCGTCCAGCTTCCCTTGGGAAGCGGAAAAACAAACCCTGCGCTTGCCGCGGCGGAGCGCTGGGCGGCAGACGCAAGACTCTTAGCTGTTCCGACAACGACTACCTCGTTAACGGGAGAAGTCAGTGTAACTTCCGAAATTAAAGAACGTTCCTGCTCTTCCCCGTTTATACTTACTATTTTTTCGGTCTTCTGCTCTAAGCCGTTCTGCCCCTTTACGGTAACCGAAGAGTAACCAATAAGCTTTTTATCGGTTTTTTCCTTAACGGTCGAATACGGTATTTCAACATTTGTAACAACGGTTGATACCGTTTTTACCTGAAGCGAATCGGCAGCAGCGATAAAATCCGAAAGAGTGTCAATATCCGCTCTTACATAATATCCGCTTTCAATGCTGACATCCTCTGAAAATTCGGAAGAATTGTCGGCGCCGTCAATATTATAAGCTGCAAGACGCGAATCTATATAAGCCTGCGCGTCAAAATTTTCAACCGTCGCCAATGCCTCACCGTTTACGATAAGTGCCTGAGCAAAGGCGACATTGTCGCTCTTATCAATTATTATATCGGCAAGATTCCGGGCGCTCAGCATTTGGTTTGAAACAGCAAGGGTAAGACTGAATTCCGGCTTTTTTACATCAATTTCTGCATTTTCGCCGTTTACCATGGAGCTTAAAAGACTTACTGCCTTATCAAAAACCGAGGATTTTGCAATAACGGCTATTTCCTCCCCGTCATAATTGACGCGGTAACCGATTGTAAGACCGGTTGAAAGCACCGTTATAACAAGTGCAGTTATGCTTACTAGCAGGAAGCAGCTTACCTTTAACAATACTCTTTTTCTTATTACGGCAGTATGAAGCTTTGATAAATAACCGCGTACGATTTTAAAGACATCGTTAAAAATAATTACCACTCCCTTCTGAAATAATTACAATTTGTAACAATTTAATTATAACAAAAAGTTACAAAATTGCAACCTTTTTCTTTAAAAATTCTTATTTTCATAAAAAACAGCGCTGCCAAACGGGGCTTAAACCGCATGGTTACGCTGTTTTTTAAAAGGTAACTTTTTTGTAAACAAAATGTTACCTTCAACTATATATACAATTAAAACATTGAAATTTGATTTGTATCCGGCAAATCGTTAAGCGCA
>JAEDML010000013.1 GCA_016303035.1 Clostridiaceae bacterium
ATATCATACTTTCACTTGTGCGGCAATGAGGATTTGATATATTTTTTTCTTGAATTATAGGTATATGCATAGTATAATGAACTGTAAATATTATATTTACTATTTTTAAAATATGCGGGGTCTTTAATTATGGTAAAAGCTGTTGTGGGCGCCAACTGGGGCGATGAAGGCAAGGGCAAAATAACCGATATGCTGGCAGGTAACGCCGATATCGTGGTACGCTTTCAGGGCGGTGCCAACGCCGGTCACACAATAAAGAACAAATACGGGAAGTTTGCTTTGCACACGCTCCCTTCAGGCGTATTCAACGAGGGTGTAATTAACTGTATAGGCAACGGCGTTGCGCTTGATGTTGACAAGCTGTTAAAAGAGTACAGAGAGGTTATTGCGAAGGGAGTTCCGGCACCCAAGCTTATGATTTCAGAGCGCTGTCAGATGGTTATGCCCTATCACGTTCTTTTTGATGTGTATGAGGAGGAACGTCTCGGTAAGGCAGGCTTCGGCTCAACAAAATCCGGAATTGCGCCGTTTTATTCCGATAAATATGCAAAAATCGGTTTTCAGGTGTGGGAGCTTTTTGATGAAAAGGCACTTCGCAAAAAGCTCGAAAATGTGCTTAGCGTTAAAAATATACTTATTGAAAATCTTTATCACAAGCAGCCGCTTTCGGCAGATGAGATTTTTGATAAAATGATGGAGTGGAAAAAGGGAATAGAGCCGTTTGTCGGCGATGTACGCAAGCTGGTATATGAGGCCGATAAAGAGGGCAAGACCGTTCTGCTTGAGGGTCAGCTCGGAACGCTTAAGGATACCGATTACGGAATTTACCCGATGGTGACATCATCAAATACAATAGCCGGCTACGGCGCGGTAGGAGCCGGCGTTCCGCCGTACGCAATAAAGGAAATATACACCGTTATAAAGGCGTATTCCTCCGCTGTCGGTGCAGGCGCGTTTGTGAGTGAAATTTTCGGTGACGAGGCCGAGGCTATGCGCCGCCACGGGGGCGACGGCGGCGAGTACGGTGCCACAACCGGAAGACCGCGCAGAATGGGCTGGTTTGACTGTGTTGCAACGCGCTACGGCTGTGAGGTTCAGGGAACTACCCACGCGGTTTTAACCGTCGTTGACGCACTCGGTTATCTAGATGAAATCAAGGTCTGCACAGGGTATGAGATAGACGGCAAAATAACCCGTGATTTTCCCGTTACGGGACTTCTTGAAAGGGCAAAGCCGGTGCTTGTAACCCTGCCCGGCTGGAAGTGCGATATTAGCGGAATCACAAGGTATTCCGATCTGCCGGAAAACTGCCGCAGATATATTGAATTCATTGAAAATGAAATCGGCTTTAAAATCTGTATGGTAAGCAACGGTCCTGCAAGAGAGAACATTATTATAAAGGAATGACGGTATGAATTTTACACCTGTTGACAATAAGGGGCTTGTGGACGGCTTTTGTCTTATAAAGTCTGCCGAACGCAAAACCTCGTCTAAGGGGGACGCGTATCTTGATATGACCCTTGGGGACCGCGACGGCGAAATTAACGCAAAGCTATGGCGGTATTCCGAAGAAGCTCACGGAGTATACGCCCTTAACGATATTGTGAAGATAAGAGGAACCATATCGCAGTACAACGGAGCAGACCAACTGCGGATTGAGCGTATACGCAAGGCACTGCCGTCCGACGGGGTGCGAATTGAGGATTTTGTACAATCGGCAGCCTATTCGGGTGAGCAGATGTATGAGGAACTGATGAGCATAGCGGATTCCTTTACGGATAAGGATTTAAAGCTCATTGTAACCAAGATTCTTGAGGACAACCGTTTAAAGCTGCTTTACTGGCCGGCGGCGTTCAGGCTGCATCACGCGGTGCGCGGCGGCTTGCTTTTACACACGCTTTCCATTGTAAGACTTGCCGAGGGCGTTTGCACGGTTTATCCGTTTGTTGACCGCGAGCTGCTTGTGTCGGGCGCTATACTGCATGATATAGCAAAGCTTGCCGAATTTGAGGTATCGGATTCCGGAATAGCGTCGGGATATTCGGTTCAGGGTAACCTTTTAGGACACCTTGCCATGGGGGCTATGACGGTTGAAAAGTACGCCGAACAGCTCGGAATCAAAAGAGAAACCGCCGTACTGCTTGAGCATATGGTGCTTTCACATCACGGCGAGCCCGAATACGGCGCCGCGGTAAGACCGATGTTTATAGAGGCCGAGCTGCTTTCGGAGCTTGACCTTATGGATTCAAGGGTATATGAAATGCGCGAGGCGGTAGCCGCCGCCAAGCCGGAGGATTTTACCGCAAGAATTTGGGCGATGGACAACCGCAAGATTTTTAATCATTCGCGTACCGATATGAATAACGATACAAAATTATTCTGATAATAAATACAAAGGAAGGTTGATAACAATGAAAATTACAAAGGATATGCTTATAGGCGATGTTCTCGATATGGACAGCGGCGCCGCTGAATTTTTCTTCGAAATAGGTATGCATTGCCTCGGATGCCCCGCTTCGAGAGGGGAGAGCATCGAGCAGGCGTGTGAGGTTCACGGAACCGACTGCGATGAGCTTGTTGACAAGCTTAATAAATATTTCGAGAATAAATAAATGCGTGTTTTAAGCAAACGGTTGCTTACAATAGCCGATTTTGTGCCTTACGGCGCGTATGTCTGCGATGTGGGTACCGACCACGGTCTTTTGCCTGTCTTTCTTTCTAAGAGCGGCAGGGCAAAGGGTGTGATTGCCACCGATATTAACGAAAAACCGCTTGAATCGGCGAGAGAAAATGTTATCCGCGCCGGAGCGGAGGGTATTAAGCTTCGCCTGTGCGACGGTCTTGCGGCGGTAACGAAGGGCGAAGCCGATACCGTTATTATTGCCGGAATGGGCGGAGAGGTTATATCGGGTATAATTTCAAGGTGCGGCTGGATAAAAGACAGCGGAATAACCCTAATTTTACAACCGATGACTTCGGGCGAAATTTTGCGTAAATTTCTGCTTGATAACGGCTTTGAAATTACAAGCGAAAAGGCTGTTTTTGAAAACGGGAAAGTTTATTCCGTCATTCTTTCGCGCTACACGGGCAGGGCTTTCCGCGCCCCCGATTATTATTATTTTATAGGTAAAACAGACCCTGCGGACAAATACGGTCTGCGGTATATTAAAAAACAGCTCTCCCGATGTATCGGCTGTGTTTCGGCGCTCTATGGCATAGTCGGCAGGGAAGATGAATACGCTTATTACAAAAACGCCGCTGAAGGTATATCCGCTTACATAAACGGCGCTAAAACGGAGCAGTAAAATGGCATTTGACGGAGGATTTCTCTACAAAATCACAAATGAATTAAAAAGCGCTGTCGATTGCCATATCGACAAGATTTACCAGCCGTCTAAGGATGAGCTGGTATTTTTGCTACGCAAAAAAGGATTTGCAAAGCGGCTTATAATTTCTTCAAAGTCCGGAGCGGCGCGAATACATTTTACCGAGCAAAAGTATGAAAATCCCGAAACGCCGCCGATGTTTTGTATGCTTTTGCGAAAATATTTTTCTTCTGCAAGGCTTACCGATGTTGTTCAAAACGGACTTGAGCGTGTTTCTGAGCTTGTTTTCACCGCGACCGACGAAATGGGCGACCGCGTTAATCTGCGGATTATATGCGAGCTTATAGGCGGACGGTCGAATATTATCCTTGTAAACGGGGAAGGCAGAATTATAGACAGCGTCCGCAGGAGCGATATTGAGAGCGGCGGACGAATGATACAGCCCGGGGCAAAATATGTTTATCCCGAAAAGCAGGAAAAACAAAATCCGCTGTCGGCGGATATAGGTACGCTGTGTGATAAAATTCTTGAACACAGCTCCCTTCCGCTTGCAAAGGCTATACTTGAAACGGTTGACGGCTTTTCACCCCTTATCTGCCGTGAATGTGCGTTGATTGCAGGCGATATTGATATGCTTGCCGCCGACTGTCCGCGTTCAAGCCTTGAAAATGCTTTAGGGAAAATAATCGGTTCGCTTAAAGCCGAAGGCTTGCCTACAATGCTGATAAAGCAGGACGGTACGCCTATGGATTTTGCGTATACAGATATACTGCAATACGGCGAATCGGTTTCAAAGCGTAGCTTTGCTGATTATTCGTCCTTGCTTGATGAATTTTACGCTTCAAGGGAAAACGCGGCGAGAATTCATCACGCGGCGCTTGATATAATAAAGCTTGTAAACAATGTCAAGGCGCGCACCGAAAAAAAGCTTGCTTTAAGGCTTGATGAGCTTGAAAAATGCAAGGACCGCGAGCAGCTTCGCATATACGGCGAGCTTTTAAAGGCAAATTTGTATTCGCTTAAAGGGGGACTCAGCTTTGCCGAGGTCCAAAATTATTACGATGAAAATTTATCTGATGTGAGAATACCGCTCAATCCTGCTTTATCTCCTGCGGCAAACGCAGCTAAATATTTTAAGGATTATAAAAAATCATACACCGCCGAACAGACGCTGACTCGTCTTACCGAAAACGATCGGGAGGAGCTTATATATCTTGATTCGGTGCTTGACAGTATTTCGCGCTGCGAAACGCTCGCTTCGCTTTCGGAAATAAGGGAAGAGCTTACCGAAGGCGGCTACATACGCCGAAAAGTAGGGACAAAGCGAAAAAACAGCACGGCAGGCGGACTGCTTGAGTTCGTTTCACAAGAGGGTTATAAAATAGCGGTCGGCAAAAACAACCGCCAGAACGATTATATAACGACCAAGCTTGCCTCAAAAAACGATTTGTGGTTTCATGTGAAAAATATTCCGGGTTCTCATGTTGTGGTGTTTTGCGCAGGCGGCGATGTTTCCGACAATACAATTATGCAGGCGGCGCGGCTTGCCGCGCTTCATTCAAAGGCGGCAGGCTCATCGCAGATCCCTGTTGATTATACACCCGTAAAATATGTAAAAAAGCCGAACGGCGCAAAGCCGGGAATGGTGATATACACAACAAATAAAACCGTTTATGTCTCCTGTTAGGAATGTCAGCCGGCCTTGGGCGGAAAGGAAATCAAAATGAAAATAGGCGTATCCACCTCATGCTTTTATCCGCTTGAAACCGAGCTTGCGTTTGAAAAAATTGCAAAGGCGGGAATTAAAACCGCCGAAGTATTTTTTAACGCCGAGTGCGAGTTAAAGCAAGATTTTGTTGATATACTGCTTAAAATTCAGCATGAATACGGAATTGATATTGTTTCGGTACACCCTACAATGTCGCTTGCCGAATCCTTTATGCTGTTTTCGGCCTATGACCGCCGATTAAAGGCAGGAATTGAAAGCTACCGCAGGTATTCCGAAATAGCGGCTATGTTCGGCGCAAGGTATATTATTATGCACGGCGGCAAGCCAAACGGAGTTTTGGAAAACGGAGAATACTGTGAAAGGTATATGCTGTTGCAGGATGTCGCAAGACAAAACGGCGTGAGCGTTTTGCAGGAAAATGTACTGCGGCACAGAGCCGGAGACATTGAATTTCTTGCCTCAATGCAGGAAATTCTCGGTAAGGACGCGCAGTTTTGCATAGATGTAAAGCAGGCTTTGCGCTGCGGCTACGACCCGTATGAGCTTATAGAGCGTTTCAGCGGCAACATAAAGCATTTTCACATAAGCGACCACTCGGAAGAATCGGACTGTCTGCTTCCGGGACGCGGAGAGTTTGATTTTGATGAATTTTTCCGCAAAACACGGTCATTAGGCTATGACGGCGCCTATATTGTAGAGGTTTACAGAAACGCCTATAATGAGTACGGAGAAATATTCGACTCATATAATTTTATTAAAACCTTAAAAAATGCTTGACATATCGATTGTTTTATAATATAATTACTTTGTTGCATTTCCAAAGACAGCAGGTGGCGTTACGCCGTAAGCTTATCGCCTGCCGAGGTTGCGCTTAAATAATTATGTTTATTTATGCCCGTCCTTTGTCTTTGGACGGGCATTATTTATTTGTTTTTCGGAGGTGAAACAAATTGCCAAACGCTACAGTATTGGAAAAAAAGCAAAAGCAGGTTGCAGAGCTTGCCGAAAAAATATCAGGAGCAGTTGCCGGTGTACTTGTTGATTACAAGGGTATCAGCGTTGCTGACGATACGGCTCTGCGTAAAGAACTCCGCGAAAACGGCGTTGAATACATTGTTGTTAAAAACACAATTATTCGCCGCGCTATAGCAGGTACCTCGGTTGAGGGTATGCAGTCGGTGCTTGAAGGCACTACCGCTATTGCTATTTCTAAGGAGGATCATACCGCGGCCGCGAGAATCCTCGGCAAATATGCCGATTCTCACGATAATTTCAAAATTAAGTCCGGTTTCCTTGACGGTGAGGTTATTGACACCGCAACTATTGATTCTCTTGCAAAGCTTCCGAGCAAGGAAGTTCTCCTGGCTACCGTTCTTTCGGCTTTCCAGGCACCCATCGCAGCATTTGCACGCGCAGTTCAGGCTATCGTTGATAAGGACGGCGCTGAGGACGCAGCAGAATAATCTGTAAAACTATTAAAATATTTTGGAGGAATAAAAAATGGCATCTGAGAAAATCACAGCTATGATTGAAGAGTTAAAAACTCTTACAGTTCTTGAGCTTTCTGAGCTCGTAAAAGCAGTAGAAGAGGAATTCGGCGTATCGGCAGCAGCCGCTGTCGCAGTAGCAGCTCCCGCAGCAGGCGGAGCCGCAGCAGCCGAGGAGAAGACAGAGTTCGACGTTGTTCTTAAGGAAGTCGGCGCTGAGAAGATTAAGGTTATCAAGGTTGTACGCGAGATAACCGGTCTCGGCCTTGCTGAAGCAAAGGCTATCGTTGACGGCGCTCCGAAGACCCTCAAAGAGGCTGTAGGCAAGGACGACGCTGAAGCTATGAAGGCTAAGCTTGCCGAGGTTGGCGCTACTGTTGAGCTTAAGTAATTTTAAGATTCAATAATTTTTTGCACAGAGCTGATATACCGGCTCTGTGCTTTTTTGTTTGGAAAAAAGCAGGGTATGCAATGCAAGGTTTAAAAATATTTTTGCTCTTTCCTACTATATATAGGTATGTATTCCTTGACATAACACCCACATAGTGGTAAAATTATTTTGATAGTTCGCGGCTCTAAGGCTGGAAATTAGGGCGCGCGACGGCTTTGATTTTAATCGGTATTTGGCGAATACCGTTAGAGGACAAGTTGAACTATATCACGGGGGATTATGTACGGCTCCCGTTCAGGCGTAATGGTTTAAATTTCCGTCAGCCCAATCCGTACTTATTATATAGGAGGTGCATAACAGTATGCCCACAGCAGTAATATATGTTATATTCGGCATCGTCGCCGTCGTACTTGCTGTTCTCGGCTTTGCGCTCGGTTCGTTACACCGCCGTAAATCGGCGGAGGCTACAATCGGCTCGGCAGAGGATGAGGCAAGGCGAATTTTAAGCGACGCTATGAAAACCGCCGAAACCAAGAAAAAAGAGGCTTTAATTGAAGCCAAGGAAGAAATTCACCAGACGCGTCAGGAAACCGAAAGAGACCTGCGCGAACGCAGGAGCGAAATTCAGCGTCAGGAGCACCGCCTTCAGCAGAAGGAGGAGTCGCTTGACAAAAAAATCGATAACCTTGAGCGCAAGGAGGAAAAGCTTGCGGAGCGTTCAAAGGAGATTGATTCACGCATTGAGGAATGCGATCGCCTAAAGCAGAGTCAAATGGATTTGCTTGAAAAAATTTCAGGCTTTACCAAAGAACAGGCTAAGACTCATCTCCTTGATATGCTTGATTCCGAGCTTACGCATGAGAAGGCGGTTAAGATTATGGACTTCGAGCAGCGCACAAAGGACGAATCCGACCGAATAGCCAAGGATATTATAGGTCATGCAATCCAGCGCTGTGCCGCAGATCATTCCTCTGAAATGACCGTTTCGGTAGTCGCCCTTCCGAATGACGAGATGAAGGGTCGCATTATCGGACGAGAGGGACGCAATATCCGCGCTCTTGAAACCGCAACCGGCGTTGACCTTATTATTGACGACACTCCGGAAACAATAACACTTTCCAGCTTTGATCCGGTTCGCCGTGAAATTGCAAGGGTTGCGCTTGAAAAGCTCATTCTTGACGGACGAATTCACCCTGCAAGAATTGAGGAAACCGTCGCTAAGGCAACCGCAGAGGTTGAGGCTACAATAAAGCAGGAGGGCGAACGCGCTATGATAGATTCAGGCGTTCACAACCTGCATCCCGAGCTTGTAAAGCTTCTCGGAAAGCTGCGTTACCGCACAAGCTACGGTCAGAATGTACTTAACCATTCGCTTGAAGTTTGCTACCTTTCGGGCCTTATGGCGGCAGAGATGGGCGCAAATGTAGAGCTCGCCAAACGCGCGGGACTTTTGCATGATATAGGCAAGGCGCTTGACCATGAGCAGGAAGGCTCTCACATTCAGTTAGGTGTTGAGGCTGCCAAGAAATACCGTGAGAACGAAGAAGTTGTTCATGCAATTCATGCGCACCACGGCGAGGTAGAGGCAAAAACCGTTATTGCCTGCATTGTTCAGGCAGCCGACGCTATTTCTGCGGCAAGACCGGGCGCAAGAAGAGAAAACATCGAGAATTATATCAAGCGTCTTGAAAAGCTGGAGGAAATCGCCAATTCCTTCAACGGAGTGGATTGCTCTTTCGCTATTCAGGCAGGACGCGAGGTCCGCATAATTGTAAAGCCGGAGTCTGTATCCGACGATCAAATGGTACTTATGGCGCACGATATTTCACAGCGTATTGAAAACGAGCTTGAGTATCCGGGACAGATCAAGGTAAATGTTATCCGCGAAAGCCGCGCCGTTGATTACGCTAAATAATATGATACTATAAAATCTGCCGCGCTTCATAATGAAGCGCGGCAGATTTAAAATACAAAAAGCAAAAACGCCGCTGATGCAGGTATCGCATCCGGCGTTTTACATTTTTTGCTTACGCATTTACTTTATTGTAGCGTGCAACTAAAGCAGATTTTTTTCTTGCTGCATTATTCTTATGAATAATACCCTTAACAGCGGCCTTATCAATGGTCTTAACGGCAGCCTTTAACACCTCGGCAGCGTCGGCTGAATTAGCGTCAATAGCAGCGTCGGCCTTTTTAACAGCGGTTTTTAAAGCGGAACGGTAAGCCTTGTTGCGTTCTGCGTTTACCTTGCTGACAAGCACGCGCTTCTTTGCGGATTTAATGTTCGGCATCGTGACACCTCCTAACAATTACTCACAGTATTTTATATATTATCACAAAGCGAGGATAAATGCAATCTTTTTTTATCATTTTTTATTTTTTACTCAAAAAAATCGTAATTTCTTCTTGACTATTATCGGAGGTTAGTATATAATTATGAATTACTAATGATGATGGGGTATTGTGCGCCTATTATATTTTATGGTGTACATAACCGTATAATTACTTTTATGCGGCAATTGTCATTTTTGTTCTCTTGCGGTATTTTTCGGTACCGTAAAATATATGGAGGAGTGATTGTAGACCTATGGAGTCAACTTCAATGGTGAAACCTGTCCAATTGGGTAAAAACACTCGCATGACCTTTTCAAAAATCAATGAAGTCATCGATATGCCAAACCTTATTGAAATACAGAAGGATTCATACAAATGGTTTATTGAGGAGGGTCTTAAAGAAGTATTCAGGGATATGGATGCCATTACCGATTACAGCGGTAATCTCCAACTCAGCTTTGTCGATTACCGTATCGATGAAACCCCTAAATACGATGTTACCGAATGCAAGGCGCGTGATACGACCTATGCGGCTCCGCTTCGCGTTACGGCGAGACTCGTAAACAGCGAGACCGGTGAAATAAAGGAAAGCGAAGTCTCTTTGGGAGATTTTCCGATTATGACCGAATCGGGCACCTTTGTTATTAACGGTGCCGAGCGTGCGATTGTTTCGCAGTTAGTCCGTTCCCCCGGCGTGTATTTTGATATGAAGCCGGACCCGAAAACAGGCAAAAGTCTATTTTCCTCCACAATCATACCCAACCGCGGCGCGTGGCTGGAGTATGAAACCGCCGCTAACGATGTTCTTTATGTAAGAATCGATAAAAACAGAAAGCTCCCCGTTACGATGTTCCTGCGCGCATTGGGGCTTGCTTCAAATGATCAGATTCGTCAGCTTTTCGGAGACGATGAACGCCTTGAAGCTACTCTCGCCGTTGATGAGACCAAGACTGTCGAGGACGCGCTTGTTGAAATTTATAAAAAGCTCCGCCCGAGCGAGCCTGTAACCGTCGAGGGCGCACAGAGCTATATTGAACAGTTGTTTTTTGACGCTCACCGTTACGATATTTCAAGGGTGGGCCGCTATAAATACAATAAAAAGCTTGCCGTAGGCGCACGAATCCGCGGCAAGGTTTTGTCGCGTCCTGTTGCCGACCCTATGACCGGCGAAATCATTGCCGACGCCGATACTAATATTACAAAAGAACTTGCGTCGGTTATTGAAAAAAAGGGCGTAAACGAGGTATATATAAATGTATCCGACGCCGAGGGCAATATTACAGAGGTTAAGGTTCTTTCTAACGGTATGGTCGATTTGCGCGATTTTACCGATTTCGGCGAGGACGATTACAGCGAGCTTGACGGGCTTGGCATAAACGAAAAGGTTTCGTTTGCCGTGCTTAAGGATATTCTTGATAACAACGAGGGTAAGGAAGCGGTAAAGGCCGCCGTAATTGCAAGGGCAGACGAGCTTATTCCCAAGCACATAACGGTTGATGATATATTCGCTTCGGTCAGCTATTTCTTAGGGCTTCCTAAGGATGTCGGAAATATTGACGATATCGACCACCTCGGCAACCGCCGTATCCGTTCGGTAGGTGAGCTGCTTCAGAACCAGTTCCGTATAGGTCTTTCGAGAATGGAAAGGGTTGTCCGCGAAAAGATGACCCTTCAGGCTCAGGATCCTGACAGCATTACTCCTCAGTCTCTTATAAATATTCGCCCTGTCGTAGCGGCTATCAAGGAATTTTTCGGTTCTTCGCCGCTGTCGCAGTTTATGGATCAAACCAATCCGCTTTCAGAGCTTACGCACAAGCGCCGTCTTTCGGCTTTGGGCCCCGGCGGACTTTCTCGCGACCGAGCTTCGTTCGAGGTGCGTGACGTTCACTATACCCACTACGGCCGTATGTGTCCTATCGAGACGCCTGAAGGACCGAATATCGGACTTATTTCCTATCTTGCAACCTTTGCAAAGATAAATAAATACGGCTTTATTGAGGCGCCTTTCCGCAAGGTAGACCATGAAACCGGTAAGGTGCTTGATGAGGTCGTTTATATGACCGCCGATGAAGAAGACGAATACATCGTAGCGCAGGCAAACGAGCCGCTTGATGAAAACGGATATTTTGTAAACAAAAAGGTTAACGCCCGCCACCGTGACGGCTTCCATGAGGTTGAGGCTTCAAGCGCGGATTATATGGATGTTTCGCCTAAGATGGTTGTTTCCGTAGCTACCGCTATGATTCCGTTCCTTGAAAACGACGATACAAACCGTGCGCTGATGGGCTCAAACATGCAGAAGCAGGCGGTTCCGCTCTTAAAGCCCGAGAATCCGATTGTTGCTACCGGTATGGAGTACAAGGCGGCTGTAGATTCCGGCGTAATTGTGCTTGCAAAGCGTGCCGGCGAGGTAACCTATGTCAGCGCAGATACCATTAAAATCCGCGCTAAAAAAGGCGAGATTGATGAATATAAGCTTATAAAGTTCCTGCGTTCCAACCACGGAACCTGTATAAATCAGCGGCCGATTGTCTCTGTCGGTCAAAAGGTTCAGGAAAATGAGGTTATCGCCGACGGTCCTGCTACCAGCAACGGTGAAATTTCACTCGGCCGTAATGCCCTTATCGGATTTATGACATGGGAGGGCTATAACTACGAGGACGCTGTTCTTATAAACGAAAGACTTGTCCGCGACGATGTTTATACCTCCATTCATATAGAAGAATACGAGCTTGAATCGCGCGATACAAAGTTAGGGCCTGAGGAAATTACAAGGGATATTCCGAATGTCGGCGAGGACGCGCTTAAAGACCTTGATGAACGCGGTATTATCCGCATAGGCGCCGAGGTGTCGGCAGGAGACATACTTGTCGGTAAGGTTACGCCTAAGGGTGAGACCGAGCTTACCGCCGAGGAAAGACTGCTCCGCGCAATATTCGGTGAAAAGGCGCGCGAGGTAAGGGATACATCCCTTCGTGTTCCGCACGGTGAATACGGCACAATCGTTGATGTTAAGGTGTTCACCCGTGAAAATTCCTCGGAGTTAAGCCCCGGTGTAAATGTTGTTGTCCGCTGCTATATCGCGCAGAAGCGTAAGATTTCGGTCGGCGATAAGATGGCGGGACGCCACGGTAACAAGGGCGTTGTTTCGCGTATACTTCCGAGTGAGGATATGCCTTTCCTGCCGGACGGCACTCCGCTTGACATAGTTCTTAACCCATTGGGCGTACCTTCCCGTATGAATATCGGTCAGGTGCTTGAGGTGCACCTAGGCTATGCCGCAAGAGCCCTCGGCTGGAATATATGCACTCCGGTTTTTGACGGCGCTCATGAGGACGATATCAGAAAATGCTTCGCTATGGCGGAAGAATTCACCAAGAGTGACGAATATAAGAATAAAAATACCTCGAAAATTGATTTTTCACGCATACCGTTTACCGAGGACGCCAAAACACAGCTGTATGACGGCCGCACCGGCGAACCCTTTGACAACCGTGTAACAGTCGGATATATGTATTATCTTAAACTGCATCACCTGGTTGATGATAAGATTCACGCC
>JAEDML010000147.1 GCA_016303035.1 Clostridiaceae bacterium
AAAACCAAGGTGGATATAATAGTTACTCCGCTTTGCTGTATTTTAGCGGGAGCCGCCGCAGGATATTTTGTCGGTCCGTATATAACTACCGCTATGAAGTGGATAGGCGCGCTTGTAAACATAAATGTTGAAAAAAGTCCAATAATCGGCGGAATCGTAGTTTCGGTAGTTATGGGTATAGTGCTTACGTTGCCCATTTCCTCCGCCGCTGTCGGAATATCTATGGGGCTTACAGGTCTTGCCGCAGGCGCGGCTACAATCGGTTGCTGCTGCAATATGGTCGGCTTTGCCGTTATCAGCTACCGTGAAAATAAGGTTAGCGGACTTATCGCTCAGGGACTCGGGACATCTATGATTCAGATTCCGAATATCGTTCGCAATCCGCTTATCTGGCTGCCGTCAATAATATCAAGCGCGATTTTAGGGCCTGTTTCCTCGGCGGTGCTCAAAATGGTAAGCAATCCCGTAGGCTCGGGTATGGGCTCGGCAGGTCTTGTAGGTCAGTTTATGTCCTACAGCAGTATGACTGCGGCAGGCACATCCTCCGCAGTCGCGATTATCGAAATAATCGTTATGCAGTTTGTTCTTCCGGCCGTTATCTGCCTTGCAATTTCCGAGGGTATGCGCAAATTAAAGCTTATCAAGGCAGGCGATTTAAAGCTGGTGGATGTCAATGCGTAAGAAGGAAAGAGCGGCGGCGGCGGTAGAACGCCTTGAAAAGCTTTATCCCGACGCCGTATGTTCGCTAAACTATTCCGACGCTTTTCAGCTGCTCATAGCAACACGGCTTTCCGCACAGTGTACCGACGCGCGTGTGAATGTCGTCGTGCCGGAGCTTTTTAAGGAGTTTCCGGACGCTTATTCAATGTCAAAGGCGCCGCTTCACCGTGTGGAGGAGCTTATAAAAACTTGCGGACTTTATAAAACCAAGGCGAAGGATTTAATAGGTATCGGCAAAATGCTTACCGAGGAATACGGCGGCGTTGTGCCCGACAGTATCGAGGAGCTGACAAGACTTCCGGGTGTAGGCAGAAAAACCGCTAACCTTGTCTGCGGAGATATTTACCGCAAGCCTGCGGTTGTTACCGATACGCATTTTATACGGTTGTGCAATCGGCTGGGGCTGGTTGATACGACCGACCCCGTTAAGGTTGAAAACGAGATGCGCCGTCTGCTTGACCCCGAAAAATCAAGCGATTTCTGCCACCGCACGGTTCTTTTCGGGAGGGATATCTGCACCGCGCGCAGGGCATACTGTGAAAAATGCGTTTTAAACGATATATGTCAAAAGAAAATAAAGAAAAAGAAGTAAAAAGGGTGATGTTATGCGCCAAAAGCGAGTTGCGGCTATACACGATATTTCATGCTTCGGCAAATGCTCGCTTACCGTGGCTTTGCCGATAATTTCCGCCTGCGGAACAGAAACCGCGGTAATACCCACGGCGGTGCTTTCAACCCACACGGGCGGCTTTAAAAATTTCACCTTCCGCGACCTTACCGACGATCTTTTGGCAATAGCCCGACACTGGAAGAGCGAGGGGATTACCGTTGACGCCGTTTATACGGGATACTTAGGCTCAAAAGCGCAGGTCGAAATCGTATGTAAAATTATTGAAGAGATACAAAATGAAGCTACGAAGGTAATAGTTGACCCCGTTATGGCGGATAACGGAAGACTGTATAACGGCTTTGACAGCGATTTTCCCTTGCAAATGAAAAAACTCTGTATGAAGGCAGATGTAATCACGCCGAATATAACCGAAGCGTCGCTGCTTCTCGGCATACCCTTTGAACAGTCACCCCACAGCCGCGAGTATATTGAAAGCATACTTTATAAGCTTAGAGAGCTTACCGGCAAAAGCGTGGTGCTTACGGGTGTCTGTCCCGATGAAAAAAGTATCGGAGCCGCCGTGTTTGACGGAGATAATATTGATTATTGCTTTGCCGAGCGTGTGCCGTCTTCATACCACGGAACGGGGGATATTTTTGCAAGCACCCTTACAGGAGTGCTTATGAACGGTAAAACATTATATGAATCGGCAGGGGTCGCTGTAGAATTTACGCGTTCCTGCATAGAAAGAACCTTTAAGGATCACAAGGAAATGCGATACGGAGTTAATTTTGAAGCTGAGCTGCCGAATTTAATGAAACTTTTGAATAGGTAAATAAAAAATCGCAGAACTTTATTCTGCGGTTTTTGTATATTTAAAGATATTTTTTCCATAATTAACTATATAATCTAAAACGGATTAGAGTGAAATTATGAAGAAAAAAATTAAAGATACCGTTAAAATAATCGCAATTTGTCTTATATGCGGTGCATTTTTTGTTTTGTCGGGTTATTTTTATCTTAATGATAAGATAAAGCCTGCCGAAAATCATACCGAATCTGTTCCGTATTCGGCGGAAGTGCCCGAAAATACAGGGGTTTTGCTGGATATTTCGGGAAATAGAACGCTGTTTTATTTTAATTTTGAGGACAGAACTCTTTCGGCTGTTTTGATCGGTGAGAATGAAAAAGACAATGATAATTATTTCGGCTACCCCGTAAATTTCACGGTAAAGGGTGATTATGAGCTTGTAGCCGGAATAGTAGACCGCATCGGCGGAATAGAACTTACCGAAAACGCAGAAACTCTAAGGCTAACCGGGGTACAGATTACCGATATGCTTACAAGAACGGTCGATGACGGCAGTCTTAAAAGAGAAGTAATTTCTGCCGCATTTTCGCAAATTGCAAAATCGGGGTTTGAAAGAGACTGTTT
>JAEDML010000148.1 GCA_016303035.1 Clostridiaceae bacterium
GCCGAGCAAAAGTGTGACGAGGTGACGGCTATCGCCCTGTTTGCCGCCGCCGAATCAACAAGCAGCGAGGCGACGAGTGTAGAAAGCGCCATGGTTGAGCAGGCACCGTAAAGCCCTATAAAGGGTATTCCGAATTCGCGCAGTCCGAAGGAGCTGCCTATGCACTGGTTAAGCAGGTCGCCTGCAAGTATACAGTCGATGTTGTCTTTTTTCAGTCCTGCCTTATCAAGCGCTGTCTGCACCGCGGTTTTTTGCAGGCGGCTTTCGGCGCGCTCATAGGTCTTTTCGCCGAAATAGCTGTCGGTAATATACCTGTCAAATTCTGCCGAAAGCGGACCCTCGTGCTCCTTTTTACCCACCACCGAACCGTAGCTTATAATGTGCGGCTTGTTGTCAAATAAAATCGTTCTTTTTCCTGTTCGTTTTGCCATAACGCCACCTCAAAACAAGCCTACAATGTACAGTATAATTCCGTACACTGCCGAAGCGGTCATTCCGAAAACCAGAACGGGTCCTGCTATTGTAAACATTTTGGCGCCGAGGCCTAAAACCTGACCCTCCTGCTTAAACTCAATGGCAGGGGATACTACAGCGTTGGCAAAGCCGGTTATCGGTACAAGGGTTCCGGCTCCCGCGTGCTTTGCGATTTTATCAAACAGCCTTAATCCCGTCAGCAGCGCCGCGGCAAAAATAAGGGTGGACGGCACAGCCATCTTAACAACATCCTCGCTTAAATCAAGCGTTTTGTAAAATTCGGTTAAAAGCTGACCGATTACGCATATGAGGCCTCCGACGGCGTACGCCGTTACGAAATCCTTGAGCTTCGGCGACGGCGGCGAAGCTTTTTTTGTCATTTCACCGTATTCTTTATTACTTGGTCGCATATAAGCCCTCCTTTTTCTGATATTTTTAGCCTTAACAGAGGGATTATACGGATATTTTTAAAATAAAAATTTTTTATCGGTTTCTTATTGAATTGAAATAGTCGGCGACGCCTGACGCTATCGCTTTTGCCTTTTGCGTGTTTACACCGTCGCTTTGTATGCCGGCAAAATCGGCAGGGCTTGAGATATAACCGTTTTCGGTGAGGACTACCGGGCATACCGTCGAGCGCGCTAAAAAGAAGTAATGCCAGCGCACCGGTTCAACCTTGGCGTAAATACCGGCGTTGTAGGTGCGCATCTGTATAAATTCGGTTGCCTTTTTTGAAAAAACGGTGGAATGAAAAGCACCGAAGCCGTTAACCGTCGGCGCGGTTGACGAATCGTGATGAATCGAAATGCATAAATCGGGACTCTCGTTCCGCAGTAACGCCATTCGCCCGCGGAATGTAATTCCGCTTGCGTTGTCGTATCTTGTCATAATAACCGAAGCCCCCATGCTTTCAAGCTCGGCTTTCAGCTTTTGTGCAAGTATAAGGTTTCTGCCCGCTTCGTAATGTTCGGAACGGTCGGCGCCCATGGCTCCCGTGTCTATTCCTGCGCCGTTGTGTCCTGCGTCAATTAAAATTTTTACTCCGGTTAAATTTATTCCGTAGGCATTGTTGCTTGGAACGGTTTGAGCGGGATGTAAAAACGAAAAGCACAGCTGACCCGAAGAGTTATAATAGCTGTCCCAGCCGTAAAATCCGCCCTGCTTTTTAAGGTAGAGTCTTAATGTAAAATCAGACTGATTCTTTATCACCGCCGCCGAAGAAAACAGAGGATTGTTTTCGGGAATTAACGGCTCGCCCCTAAATACCGTGGCATAGCAAAAGGTAATGTCAACATAAGAATAGGTGATGTTGCTTACAGTATAATCCTGTGCGCCGGGATTTGTATAGCTTTGCGGCAGTAAATCGAAATAAAAGGGCGCTTTAAAAAGGCAGTCAAAGCTTATTACGGTGCGGCGGACATCCTGCGTAAGCGAAGCAAAGCCGATTTCGTTATGGTCGGGCAGGGTGCCTGCATATTCGGTTATAACCGGAACCGTGGTTGCGCTCGGCTTATCCTTAACGGAGGTGTAAACCTGCTTGCCGTAACGCAGTACGGCATATTCCTTTGATTCACCCTTTCCGGAATAATAAACCCTGCCCTGCGCGCTGTAATCCACCGTACCCTTCGGCAGATAGTTATTGGTAGGCCGCGAACGGTCATCGGTAGAGTAGGCGTCAAAGGTCTCGGCATAGTCATCGACTATTTCCGCTATTTTACCCGAGCCCACATTTATGTACTGACCGCCGAGCGGCGTCGCATTAGGGTCATAATCTACGATAATATCGGGACGCTTGCAGATAATCTCACCCGAATAAAAGCTTTCGCTTATGCCGTCATAAACTCCCCTGAAGGTAATTCTGCCGAGCGAAATATCCTCAAGATTATTATCGGGCAGGGTAAAGCTGCCTGTGAAGCTGCAAAATGCGGCTTCTTCGCTGTTTTGCACTTCACCCTGCTGTAAAAGCTCGATTTCGTTTCCGCAAAAGCTTGCATAAACGCGGCTGCCGAGTCTTGCCGAAACGCTCACGCCGAAGGTTGAGCCGCAGGGATAAAGCTGTTTTTTTGACGGCGCGTAGCCGTTTATTACCACAAAGCGGTAGTTTACCGTGCGAACAACCGTCTCGTTTTTATGTAAAAAGGTAAAGGTGTTTTTGCCTATGCTAAGCGGAGCCTCTGCGGCAAAGGCGCCGTTTTCATCGCGCTGTACTTCGTTACCGTTTAAAATAAGGGGTTCATCGGGGTCGCTTGTACCCGAAATCAGCACAGTAGGCTC
>JAEDML010000149.1 GCA_016303035.1 Clostridiaceae bacterium
TCTACAAAGGCGTATATTTTAAGCCTTTCAAAGGCTCTGCGCTCGGAGCTTAAGGGGCGCGGTATAAATGTGCTTGCGGTCTGCCCCGGACCTATGGACACCGAATTTTTACCGGCTGCCGGAATAGCTCCCGGAGCAAGCCGCACATTTGATACCTTGCCGAGGGTTAAACCTGATGTAATGGCAAAAAAATCCCTTGCCGCCTCTGCTGCCGGACGCGGAGTTTATACAAATCTTTTGTTTTACAAATTTTACCGTTTACTTGCAAAGCTGCTACCGCACTGCATAGTTATGAAAATGTGCGGAGCATAGTATTTTACTGTTTTGCTTTTAATAAATCCATATATTTCGGAGCAAAATAATACCGCGGAGAAAACACCGCGGAGGTTGCGCCGCAAATTCAATTCTCCGTTTTGGGAGATTTTATGGAAGAAAATAATTTAAATTTTTTAGCGATGAACACGCTTGACAGTGTTCCCGAACCGTCTGCCTCAGCGCAGAATATTACAGGTCTGGTTAAGGAACACGGAAGGGTTACGGGTTACCGACTCTCTGACAGCGGTATTGTCAGCCGCGAGGAAGCTGTATCGCTCGCACGTAAAGGCGGTATTTCAGGAGTGGGAATTGCACACAGAGGGAATACCGAATACCTTAAATCACTGCCTGACGGAAAGGAAGGCAACAACCTCGGTAATCTGCCTGCGGTAAGCCCTGAAAAGGGGTAAAAGAATCCGTGATATTCTTTTTGAATATCACGGATTCTTTAGTCATAACGGGTTAAACTGTCACCGGCACAATCAAAGATTTATTTTGTCCTCGATATCGTTGATTACATAGTATGCCATTCCGTCTTGAGGCTTGATATAAATCTTACAGGAGCGAATAACACCCTTGTGCTTCGATTTAAAATCTGCCTTGCAGCGGTCGACAATATCGGTGCAAACAAACTGCTGATTGTTGGTCTGCAGATAAATTTCGGGAATAAGCGCCGCCGCGGCCTGCTTACCTGCGTTTTTAATAGCCTTTTCGGCAGATTTTACGGCAGGCTCCGCTTTTTTGGCTGCTGTTTTTGCGGCTTTCTTTGCTTTTTCGGCTATAGGCTGCAGCTTTTCCTGAACTTCCGGTATCTCTTCCTTAACAGCGGCTACTGCCGACTGAACTGTCTTTGAAACTTCCTTTGATACATCGCTTGCCGCTTTTGCAACACTCTTTTTAACAGCAGCGGTATCCTTTACCTTATCGTTTTTCATGAAAATCATCCTTTCCGAAAAATTGAGAAAATTTGTAAATATTTTCTGCTAATTTAATTATAGCACAATCTTGTCCCGATTTCCAGCGGGTTCATTAAAATTTAAAATTTATTAAAATTTTTTATTTGCTTTAATAACCGTTTTTCCGCCCATATACGGCTGGAGCGCCTTGGGTATTTTTATGCTGTAATACTCGCCGTCAAAGCAAAGATTGTTTTCAATAAGCGCTATAAGCATTCTCGGCGGGGCGACAACGGTATTGTTAAGCGTATGTGCAAAATACTTTCCGCCGTCCTTTCCCCTTACGCGGATTCCGAGTCTTCTTGCCTGAGCATCGCCGAGATTAGAGCAGGAGCAAACCTCAAAATATTTTTTCTGCTTGGGCGACCACGCCTCAACATCATACGACTTAACCTTAAGGTCGGCAAGGTCGCCGGTGCAGCATTCAAGAGTTCTTACGGGAACATCGAGACTGCGGAAAAGCTCTACCGAATAGCTCCACATTTTGTTGAACCATTCCATACTTTCTTCGGGCTTGCACACCACAATCATTTCCTGCTTTTCAAACTGATGGATTCTGTAAATTCCGCGTTCCTCTATTCCGTGGGCACCCTTTTCCTTGCGGAAGCACGGCGAATAGCTTGTAAGCGTTAAGGGCAGCTGCTCTTCGGGAGTAATGGTATCTATAAACTTACCTATCATAGAATGTTCCGAAGTTCCTATAAGATAAAGATCCTCGCCCTCTATCTTATACATCATAGCGTCCATTTCTTCAAAGCTCATAACGCCTGTTACGACATTGCTTCTTATCATAAACGGCGGTATGCAATAGGTGAAGCCCTTGTCGATCATAAAATCGCGCGCATAGGCAAGCACCGCGGAGTGCATACGGGCAATATCCCCCATAAGATAATAAAAGCCTTCGCCCGCTACACGGCCGGCAGCGTCCTTATCAATTCCGTCAAACAACTGCATAATGTCGGTGTGATACGGAATTTCAAAATCGGGATTTGTCTGCTCTCCGAACTGCTCAACCTCTACATTTTCGCTGTCGTCCTTACCTACGGGAACGCTTTGGTCAACAATATTCGGAATCTTCATCTGAAGCTCAAGCACGCGCTTTGCAAGCTCGTCCTCACGCTCTTCAAGCTCTTTTAGCTCCTGCGCCTGCTCGCCGACGAGTTTCTTCATCTGCTCGGCTTCCTCGCGCTTTCCCTGACCCATAAGGGCGCCTATCTGACGGCTTATCTTATTACGGTTGGCACGCAGCTCATTTGCACGGCTGTTGGCGCGGCACTTCTCATCATAAAGCGAAATAATTTCATCAACCATCGGAAGCTTATTATCTTCAAATTTCTTTTTGATATTTTCCTTTACAAGCTCCGGATTGTCGCAAATAAAACGGATATCCAGCATTTTTTATTCCTCCGTAAAGGGAACCCTCTCCCCTTATTAAATTTATTTTTAAGTATATCACACACGCATATTTCTGTCAAA
>JAEDML010000150.1 GCA_016303035.1 Clostridiaceae bacterium
TGTTTCTTAAAGGTTCCGATTATTGAGCCTGCCGCAGACGAAGTGACAACTCCGCTTAAAAACTTGCTTTGCAGCCGCAAGTTTATTTGTTTTATGGTGCTTATGATATGCGCGGGCGCAAGCGAAATTACCATGTCGGAATGGGCGTCGCTTTTTGCACAGCAGGGACTCGGTTTAAGCAAGGTCGCCGGTGATCTTGCAGGCCCCTTTGCCTTTGCAATTTTTATGGGAACGGGACGTATTATATATTCAAAATTTGCAGACAGAGTTTCGATACGAACCGTTATTGCGGCAATGGGTACTCTCTGCGCCGTATGCTATATTGTTGTCGGTGTTTGCAAAATCCCGATATTCGCGCTTATTGCATGCGCTGTATGCGGCTTTACCGTAAGCGTTACCTGGCCGGGGACATATTCCGCCGCGGCGGCTTCCTTCCCACGGGGCGGTATGTGGATGTTCGGCGTGTTGGCGCTTTGCGGAGACAGCGGCTGCTCCTTAGGACCGTGGCTGCTTGGAGTTACGGCGGAGGTAAGCAATCTTAACGCCGGTTTTATTGTTTCGGCAATTTTTCCCATTATAATGGTAATAACTGCGCTTTTCTTTATGAACGGAAACGAGAAGCAAAGCGAATAAAATAAAAGGAGGCTTTTGTCTTGAAAAGAAAGGATTATTTAAGCTGGGATGAATATTTTATGGGCATTGCATTGCTTTCCTCAATGCGAAGCAAGGACCCGTCTACGCAGGTCGGTTCGTGTATTGTGAATTCCGAAAACAGAATTTTGTCGGTCGGATATAACGGAATGCCGAGCTGCTGCAGCGATGATACTTTTCCGTGGGAAAGGGACGGCGAGGGACTGAATTCAAAATACCTTTATGTCTGCCATGCAGAGCTTAACGCAATTCTCAACTGCAGTACAGGCAGCGTGCGAGGATGCAGGGTTTATACAACACTGTTTCCCTGTAATGAATGTGCCAAGGCAATAATTCAGTCGGGAATAAGCGAAGTTGTTTATATGTGCGATAAATATGCCGATACCGACAATGTAAAGGCCTCCAAGCGTATGTTTGATACTGCCGGAGTTAAATACCGTCCTTACTCTTTTGCCGATAAAAGCGTAGAGCTTAAGCTGTGATAAAAAACAAAAAATATCCGCGGTACAGGGTTATCCTGCCGCGGAGATTTTTTATTCAACCGTGATAATTTTAAGCGTATTGGTGCTGCCGCTTACGCCGAGCGGCATACCTGCCGTTATAACCGCACGGTTCCCTCTGCGAAGCAGTCCTACAGATTTTGCGCGCTCAACAATATGCTGAAATAAACGGTCGGTACTGCTTTGCGTTTCGGTCAGCAGCGGAGTAACGCCCCAATTAAGGGCAAGCTGTCGGTAGGTCTTTTCGGAATTTGTTGCACCGATTATAGGTATTTCGGGACGGTATTTTGACATAAGGCGAGCGGTTTCTCCGTCCTTTGTTACTGCTATAATCGCGTCGGCGTTTATATCTGCGGCGGCAGCCGTAGTGGCGTCGCATATAGCGTTTGTGCGGCTTGTCTGTTCAATGTACGAGCCGAGATTTTTGTACATATTCATTTTAAAAGCGTCGGTTTCGGCGCGTTCGCAGATTTTTGACATTACGGCTACAACCTTAGGCGGATCAATGCCTATTGCCGTTTCACCTGAAAGCATTACGGCGCTGCTCGAATCAAATACGGCGTTGGCGACATCGCTTATTTCCGCACGGGTAGGGGTGATGTTGTCTATCATTGATTCAAGCATCTGCGTTGCGGTTATAACCGTCTTGCCGCTTCTAAAGCTTTGGGAAATCAGTCTTTTCTGGATCCCCGGAAGCAGCTCATACGGCAATTCAACTCCCATATCTCCGCGCGCGACCATAATTCCGTCGGCGGCTTCTAATATTTTCTCAAAGTTTTCAATTCCGGATGTGCTTTCTATTTTTGCGATTATTTTTATCCTGTCGCCGCCGTTTGCGCAAAGGAAGTCGCGCATTACCTTAACGTCCTCCGCAGAGCGTACAAAGGAGGCGGCTACTACATCAACATCGTTTTCTATTCCAAACAGTAAATCATCACGGTCCTTTTCGGATAAAAAGGGCATATCAATATCCACCGAAGGTACGTTTATACCGCGCGTGTTACCGAGCATACCTCCCGTAATTACGGTGCAAATTATATCCGTGTCGGATATTTCGTTTACCGTAAGCATTATTTTTCCGTCATCAATAAGAATTTTATCGCCCGAAGCAAGATTCTTATAAAGGGAGGGGAGACTTACAGAACAAATTTTACTGTCGCCTACAAGTTGTTTTGCAGTCAGGATAAATTTACTTCCCGATTCTAAAACGGTACCGTCCTTTATTTTGCCGGTACGGATTTCCGGTCCCTTGGTATCAAGCATAATCGCAAGCGGAATTTGCAGCCGGTTTCTTATTGATTTTAAAGTTTCAATGTTTTGTTTATGAAAACTGTGCTCCTGGTGAGAAAAATTAAGCCTTGCAACATTCATACCGTTTTGTATCATTTTTTCAAGCGTTTGCTCGTCTCGGCAGTTAGGACCTAAGGTGCAGACAATTTTGGTTCTTCGCATATTTATCTCCGTTCTGCCGCTTTTAAATGAGAATAAGATACTGCGGCTTCAATGTTTTCTCCTTTATATTATTAACACACTTTTTTACAATATTAAAAAAGTATCCGCAACGCTCCTTCCCGTTGCGGATAC
>JAEDML010000151.1 GCA_016303035.1 Clostridiaceae bacterium
CTGTCATTCCATTTATAATTATCATCGTTATAAATCTTGGAAGCGTTGCCGGGAGCCGTTTCAAAATGCCTTGCATACGGGTCGGATTTTAAAACCGTAACGCCCTCACGTGAAGTTACGGCGTATTTATATATATCGTACTTTTTAAGCCCTTCGATTTCGGTCTCCCATATACCCGAGCCGATATTTTTCATCCCGTTTTCCCCGACGGTCCAATTATTAAAATCGCCGACTACCGAAACCGCCGAGGCGTTAGGCGCCCAGACGCGGAAGGTTACGGTGTTTTTCTTTAAAAAGGATCCGAAGTACTTATACAGATCGCTGTGTATTTCATTTTCAAAATTTTTAATGTAATCCTTCATATATGCACCCCATATGTAAACTTCCGATAAAACTTATCTTTCGGTTTTATTATACCAATATTGTCGGCAAATTTCAATACTATTTTGTTAGTTTTCCGAAACAAAAGTAAAAGTTTTTTCTTCAGATTTGTCAATATTATACAATTATCGACAAATTTCAGAGCGCAGAGCGACTTTTACGGCATCTCTTCTTACAATTTTCGGTGTTTTTTGACTTTATATTTTCCCCTTATGCTTTGATTCATGACAAAAAAATATCCCGTGTAAAAACACGGGATAAATTGAAATCAATCATTTACATAAGGAAGCAGAGCAATCTGACGGGCACGCTTAATAGCGGTTGTCAGCTCGCGCTGATGAGCTGCGCAGGTGCCTGTTGCACGGCGCGGAAGTATCTTAGCACGCTCCGAAACAAATTTGCGAAGACGGGCTACATCCTTGTAATCTATGGTTTCAACGCGGTCTACGCAAAAATGGCACACCTTTTTGTGCGGTTTTCTGCGGGCCGGGCGTTCATTTCTTTCCTTTTCCATTGAAAAGCCCTCCTATATCAGAATAACAATGGCTTAAAAACCATCAGAACGGCAGATCGTCATCCGACGCGTCGCCGATATCGGCGAAATCGTTGGCGCCTGCATTGCTGAACGAAGCGGGTTCAGCGCCGGAAGCAGTATTTCCGTCTCTCTTGGACTCAACAAACTGGACATTGTTGGCAACTACCTCAAATGCCGTGCGGTTGTTTCCGTTTTTATCGGTATACTTACGGGTCTGAATAGAACCCTCAATACCTATCATACTGCCTTTTTTGAAATAAGTTGTGATAAATTCCGCAGTCTGACGCCATGCAACTATATTGATGAAATCAGCCTGTGTTTCCTCGCCGGAACGGTAACGGCGACTTACAGCAATGGAGAATGATGTTACCGAATAACCGTTGGGAGTTTTTTTAAGCTCCGGATCGGCAGTAAGCCGTCCCGTTAAAACTACTAAGTTAAACATAATCTTTCCTCCGTTACTTTCTGATTACCATTGCACGCAGAACGCCGTCGGTAATCTTTGCAATACGCTCAAGCTCAGCCGGGAAATCCGGTTCGCTTGTAAATGTAAAGAATACATAATAGCCTTCCGACTCGTCGTTGATAAGGTACGCAAGACGGCGTTTACCCCAATCGTCAACGTTTTCAACAGTACCGTGTTTTGCGATAAGATCGTTAAACTTGTCCTTAAGAGCATTTGTGGCTTCCTCGCCGTTTGCTACCGAAAGAACAATCGCAGCTTCATACTTGTTGGTCATTTTACGTTGCACCTCCTTCTGGACTTTGGCCTCATCTTCCCGATGAAGCAAGGAGCTAAAGAAAAGCATACTTTCCCAATTAGCATATTGTATTATATCAGCGGCTTACAAAAAAGTCAATAATTTTGTTGATTTAAAGTCAAATACATATTATAATAATTATAATTTAATGCCTAATCTTCGATTTGGCGTCGAAATATGAAGGTATTTCATTGTTTCAACATACTATGGCCATTATAATATCGGAAAACGAAGGAGGTCTTTATTTATGCTGCTTGCTATTGATATAGGCAACACCAATATTACGCTCGGCGGATATAACGGCGATGTGCTTTCGTTCACCGCACGGCTTTCAACAAATGCAGATAAAACAGGCGACCAGTACGCCGTTGAAATTAAGGACATTCTGTCGCTTTACGGACAAAGCTATGAGGATATTGAGGATTGCATAATCGCGTCCGTAGTACCTGCGGTATCGTCCTCGATCTCAGCCGCAGTTTCAAAGCTTTGCCACATAGTACCGCTTAATCTCGGACCCGGAGTTAAGACAGGTCTCAACATTAAAATAGATAATCCCGCCCAGCTAGGTGCTGACCTTGTAGCAGGAGCCGTAGGCGCGCTTGCCGAATATACAATGCCCTGCATAATTATTGATATGGGCACCGCGTCGACAATAAGCGTGCTTGACCGAAACGGCGCGTTCCTCGGCGGCGCAATCGCGGCAGGGGTACAGCTTACGCTTAAAGCGCTGTGTGAAAACACCACTCTGCTTCCCTCAATTCATATTGAGGCGCCGGACTCTGTAATCGGTTCAAACACGGTGGATTCAATGAAATCGGGACTTGTTTTCGGAACAGCCGCGATGCTTGACGGTATGCTCGAACGCATAGAAGATGAGCTTAATGAGCCGGCGACGATTGTTGCCACCGGCGGACTTTCAAAGGAAATTATACCCCACTGCAAAAAGAAAATAATATATAATGAAAACCTGTTGCTTGATGGTCTTCGTGAAATCTATGAGAAAAATAACTGACGGCATTATCCGCTTTTAAAGCGGTTTGCAAATATTTATG
>JAEDML010000152.1 GCA_016303035.1 Clostridiaceae bacterium
CTTTTACGAAGATATACAAAGGTATGTTTTTTCGGCGTCGGTAAATTTGCAGAAATACCGAGGAATAAAGGAATTAAAGGCGCTTAAAATCACCCTTGAACGCTGTTCAAAGGACGCCGACCGTCTAAAGGAAATATTCGCTTACAGTGCAGATGAAATGAGCGGCATTTTCTTAAAGCTTTATTCGCCCGTAAAACTGCTTAGTGAAATTTTAAAGAGCTTTGACACTCGTATTTTTGAGCGCTACAAGGAAGAAAACACCTTTACTTTTCACAATACCGAGCATATGGCGCTTTCCCTGCTTTGTGATTCAAACGGAGAGTTCAGACCCTACACAGGGGAATTTTCCGAACGCTTCAGTGAGGTAATGGTAGACGAATATCAGGATACCAACGATTTGCAGGATATGCTTTTTTATGCCCTCTCCGACCGTGAGAAAAAGCTTTTTGTCGTAGGCGATGTAAAGCAGAGTATTTACGGTTTCAGAGGGGCGAATCCCGAAAATTTTCTTAAAAAGAAAAACCGCTACAAGCCTATTGAAGAGGCTGATGATAAAGACCCGAAAAAGATAATTCTCGGGAATAATTTCAGAAGCTGCGGCGGCGTGTGCGATTATATTAACTTTTTCTTTGAAAATATTATGAAAAAGGAAAACGGCGGTATAGTTTATAACGATGAAGAGCGACTCATCTGCACCGCGAAATTTCCCGAAACGTCAGGTCCTGCCGTAGGTCTTCACTTAATTGAAACCTCAGGCGAGAGTGAGAAAAACCTCACAATAGAGGCGCGGCATATCGCAAATTATATAAAGCAGACAATGGAGAGCGGCGAGTGTATTTCCGCAGGGGAGGGGGTCTTACGGAAACCTCGATATTCCGATTTTACGGTTCTGCTTAGAAATACTGCTAAAAAGGCGCCGCTTGTGGCCGCCGAGCTTCGCAGGCAGGGAATACCCGTAAATTACAGCGTTGACGGCTATGCCGATTCGACGGAAATCGCTGTCTTTTTATCTCTGCTCAAGGTAATAGACAACCCGAAAAGCGATATTGATCTGCTTTGCGTTTTGATGTCTCCTATTTTCGGCTTTACGGCGGAGGATATGGCGCTTATTCGCGCTGAATCACGCAGGGGCGACCTGTTTTCGGCGCTGGTTTTCGCTTCGGAAAACGGCAACGATAGGGCAAGTTCGGTGCTTAAAACGCTTGAAGAATACCGATTGCTTTCGGCGACGCTTCCGATACCGAACTTGATATCAAGGCTGTTAAGAACAACAGGCTACCTTAACACGGTGTCTGCTATGAATGACGGAGCCCGCAGAAGAGATAATCTTTTAATGCTTATAGACTATGCTTCCGTTTACAGCTCCTCCTATTCAGGCGGAATAGGGGCGTTTGCGGATTATATAAGAGTGCAGTCGGAGCACGGACTGAAATCGGCGGCGATGACCGCAGGCGGCGATACCGTAAAAATTATGAGTATTCATATGTCAAAGGGTCTGCAATTTCCAATCTGTATAGTTGCCGATACGGCGACAAGATTCAATGACGACGATGCAAAGAAAAGCGTGCTTTACTCGGTTGCGGACGGCATAGGATTTAGGTTTTACGACGAGGAAGACAAGTGCAAAAAAGCGTGCATAGGCAGAGAAATGCTGGTTGAGGCTTCACGGCAAAATGCACGCGAGGAGGAACTGCGGCTTTTATATGTCGCTATGACAAGGGCGCAGGACAGGCTTGTATTTGTCGGTTCGGCGGCAAAACTTGAAGAAAAGTTTGCGTCCTACGGCGCGTTGCTTACATCAGGCGGAGGAAATTTGAGTGAAAGGGTCTTCGCTCATACAAACTCGTATTTTGACTGGCTGATACTGACAACCC
Source organism: Clostridiaceae bacterium (assembly GCA_016303035.1). GTDB lineage: Bacteria > Bacillota > Clostridia > Oscillospirales > Acutalibacteraceae > UBA737. The sequence continues at coordinate 1,875 of JAEDML010000152.1, forward strand.
TGCTTCACAAGGACGGTGCGGATTTAAGATTTAATACTGTGGGAATTATTCCGCAGAGCACCGACAGCCGAATTGATATAAGGCTGATAAAAAGCTCCGAAATCGAGAATCGCGCCGCGATTGAAACCGAGTACACGGCTGTTGCAAACGAAGAGCTTGCAGCGATTATAGCCGAAAACATCAAATATTCTTATCCCTTCCAGGGGCTTCGCAATATAGAATCAAAGGCCTCGGTATCGGCGATAGCTAACGCCGCCGAAAGCGAAAAATACGCTTTTTCGGGAAGACCCGGCTTTATGAACGACGGAGGAATTACCCCTGCCGAGCGCGGAACCGCTATGCACAGGGTAATGCAATTCTTTGATTTTAATGAGTCAGAGAATATCGACGGCGAGCTTGAAAGACTTTTGGAATGGCAGTTTATAACCGAGCGTGAGGCGGAGGCTGTCAACCGACGCGCGCTCAAAAGATTTTTTGAAAGCGAGCTTTTCAGCCGTATAAAAAGAGCCGACACCGTAAAGCGTGAAATGCGATTTATTACCGAAATGCCGGCTTCGTTTATTGATTCATCGCTTGAAAAGGGCTTAGCGCAGGAGCAAATTATTGTTCAGGGCGCCGTTGACCTTTGCTTTTCGGAAAACGGTGAGATAGTAGTGCTCGATTTTAAAACCGACCGTGTGGACGATTTAAGCGAGCTTGTAAACGCCTACGGCGAACAGCTTAACATATACGCCGCCGCCTGTGAGAAAATATTTAAAAGAAGGGTAAAGGAAAAGATAATTTACTCCTTCTCGCTCGGCAAACAAGTATCTGTATAAAAAGAACAGCCCCTCGGTTTAACCGAGGGGCTGC
>JAEDML010000014.1 GCA_016303035.1 Clostridiaceae bacterium
CTCACCTCGGATACCAAATGGGTTCAGGACTTTAAGGGCAACAATATTCTGATATTTACAAGCGAATGGAACATTAACTGGGCGCTTGAACGCAATGAAGGTCTTATACTTGAGGACTTTAGCAGAAATTGATAAAAGGCAAAAGCGGCTGTATCGCCTATCGGCGATACAGCCGCTTTACATAACGGGTCCGTTATGTAGCTATACCCGAAATGTTGTTGTCTACCGGCAAACCGAAGCTTACCGAAAGCGCCCTGTCAACCATGTCCATACACTCCATATCAAGGCTGCCCATACGCTCTTTAAGCCGACGCTTATCAATAGTTCGTACCTGCTCAAGCAGTACAATGGAATCCTTTGAGAGTCCGCAGCCGTCGGCGTTTACCTTTATATGGGTAGGCAGATTGGTCTTATCCCTTTGACTGGTTATAGCCGCCGCAATTACGGTAGGGCTGTAACGGTTTCCGATGTCGTTCTGTATAATCAGCACCGGTCTTACTCCGCCCTGCTCAGAGCCTACTACAGGGCTTAAATCCGCATAATATATTTCTCCACGCTTGATATTCATTGCTGTTTCACGCTCCGGCATATATTTGTAATTATATTTTTACCGCTTTTTCCCTAAAATAATCACGGTAAAATATTTTTCTTCCGTTACATAATATGCCGAATAAAAAACAGTTGTTAAAAGCGGCAGACTGATAGCCTTCCGCTTTTATATTATATAACCTTATTTGTCTCAAATAATGCCGCACATTCAATATGGGCAGTACGAGGGAAAAGATCAACCGGAGTATATTCACGCAATTGGTAGCCCTTTTCCGCAAAACGGGCGGCGTCCCTTGCAAGGGTGGCCGGATCACACGAAACATATACTACCCGTTCGGGTGAAAAGCGTGTAGCTATTATGTCAATAAGCTCGGGCTGACAGCCCTTTCTCGGCGGATCTATGATTACAACATCGGGCTTTAAGCCCTCAAGCGCTAATTTTTCTGCGGCCTCTGATGCGTCCGCACATATAAATCTTGCGTTTTTAATATTGTTCAAGTCGGCGTTAAAGCGCGCGTCTTCTACCGCTTCGCTGACAATTTCCACACCTACAACGCTTTTTGCAGACGCAGCCATTGAAAGTCCGATTGTGCCGGCTCCGCAGTATAGGTCAACAATATTCTTGCCGTCAGGCTTTGCGTATTCCGCCGCTTTTTTATATAACAGCTCCGCCATATCGCGGTTTACCTGATAAAAGGACAGCGGCGAAAGCCTTATTTTAAGTCCGCACAAAACATCGGTTATATAAGGCTCTCCGTACAAGACGACGCATTTATTTCCCAAAATAACATTGGTATTCTCGCGGTTGATATTTATCTGAACGCTTTTAAGCGCGTCCTTGCATACGGCTTTAAGCTTTAATATCAGCTCGTCGGAAAATGGCAGCTTTTTGCCGTTTATAACGGCTGTGAACATTATTTCATCGGTTTTCTCGGCAATTCTTATATAAATATGCCTTAATAAACCTCGGTGTGTTTCCCCGTCATAGGCAGTAATTCGGTAATCGTTTATCCATTCGCGGCAGGCGAAAATTATTTTATCAAAAATTTCGGGCTGAAGACGGCAGGCATTACAATTTATTATCCTGTGGGAATGAACCGCGTAAAAACCGATTTCACCACCGATTCCCACGGGATACTGAGCCTTATTTCTGTATCCGCAGGTCTTAGCTGCCGATATTATGGGCTGCGGTTCAAGAGGTATACCGCCTATTCGGTTCATGGCGGCGCGTACCTTTTCGGTCTTTTCCCGACATTCGGCGGCGTAACTTATATGTCGGTAAACACATCCGCCGCAGCGTCTGAAAATATCGCAGTCGGGCTCTGCCCTGTCGGCGGACGGAGTTAAAACATCAATAAGCTTTGCGTAAGCGCAGTTCTTTTTGACCTTTAAAATATGGGCGGTTACTCTGTCTCCCGCCGCCGTACCCGGGACGAATACAGCCATACCCTCATATCTGCCGATACCGCTTCCGTCAGCCGTCATACCGGTTATTTCTAATTCAATATTATCGTTTTTCTGCATATAAACCACCGTTTTCGGCCGACTTTGCACCGAATTTTAACAAATGTAAGCTTTTTATTAAAAAAATATTGACAAATTCTTAAAAAAGGTGTAAAATACTCGATGTTTTCTACAAAAGCCGTCTTAATTCGGCATTTCATTCTTCAAAAAAGCGGCGGGGTAATAATTCCGTCGTTTTTATTTTCTCCCAAAGCATTTGCTTCGGGAGTTTTTTATTGCGGTGAGCCGGTCGATAAGCCGAGTTCTGTCAAGGACGGTTATCTATCTCGACGGGGGATTGCTCCCACCGCTCAAGCCACTTTTCGCGGCACACCGGGCAGGTGTATCGCCGCAGTCAGTGTTGCTCCGAATAGGGTTTGCCTGGCCACTGCGTCTCCGCAATGCCGGTGAGCTCTTACCTCGCCATTCCAACCTTACCGCAAAAAAGCGGCGGTATATTTCTGTGCACTTTCCCTAAGGTCACCCTCGGCGGCCGTTAGCCGCTATTCTGCCCTATGGGGCTCGGACTTTCCTCAGATATTTCTATCCGCAACCGTCTGACCGGCTCCGTTATATTCTACCACACCGCATTATTTGTGTCAAAACATTTTTACCGGAATAAACTGTAACGATAATAGAATGTTTGGAGGGCAAATTATGGGAATCTACGATAAAAAATATTTTTTGGGAGCCAATTCCTGCGAGGGCTTCTATTCTGAGTTTACTGAATGCTACTGTCCCGAAGATAATTGGAAGGCCTATATAATAAAGGGCGGCCCCGGTACCGGAAAATCCTCGTTTATGAAATATATAGCCGCAAAAGCCGATAAAGCCGGAGTTGAATGTGAGCTATGCGTATGCAGCTCCGACCCGCAGTCGCTTGACGGAGTAATTCTGCCTAAACTTAAAACCGTTATTCTTGACGGCACCGCTCCCCATGTTGTGGAACCGGTATACCCGGGTGCCTGCGAAAAGCTGCTTGATTTCGGTCAGTACCGGAACGACGACTGCTTTAGAGGTAAGGAAGCGGAAATACTTAATGTTACCAAGCAAAATAAGGCACTGCATAAAATGGCTTCAAGATATATGTCCGCCGCAGGACAGCTTATTCTTGACAACCTGAAGATTTCGTCCGCCTGTACGGATAAGGAAAAAACCTATGCCTTTGCACAGAAGCTTGCAGCAAAATGCATACCGAAAAAGGGCGGCAGCGGTCACGAATGGATAAGATTTATACAGGGTATAACCCCTTTAGGGGTAGTATCATACTCACAGACAATAACCGCTTCGGCAAACCGTGTAATACCGATAGCCGACCCCTACGGAAGCGCTTCGGGTATAATAATTGATGTGATACGGCTATACGCCCTTAAAGCAGGATACGACATTATTTCGCTTAAAAACCCCTTCCTGCCAAGCAAGCTATATGACCATATAATAATACCTGAGCTCTCTCTTGCGTTTGTAACCGAAAACGAATATCAGCATTTTAAAACCGATGAAAGACGAATACATGCGCGCAGATTTGTAAACAGCACACAGCTTCACAACAGCCGAAAGCGTATGCAGTTTAACAAAAAAGCCGTAAAACAGCTTTTACTGTCCGCCGCCAGTACCCTTTCCGAAGCTAAGAAAGTACATGACGGTATTGAAAAATACTATATACATTCAATGAACTTTGAAGCGCTTACCGCCTTTGCGGAAAGTTTCAGCAAAAAACTTTTAAGTTAAAAATCATTTGAGCTATAACCGCTTTTGGCGGTTATAGCTCTTTTAATTTTGAATCATTTTACTGTATAGCGCGTCTATACTGCTTTTAAGCGCCGAGTTTTCGGGCAGAGACAGACTCGGATCTTCGTTTAAAAGCGTTTCCGCCGCTATTCCCGCCGTTCTTAACACCTGAGAATCGGCGTAAATATCGGCAATTTTAAGGTCGGGCAGACCGTGTTGACGGCTTCCGAGAAAATCGCCGGGGCCTCTAAGCTTTAAATCCTCGTCTGCAATTTTAAATCCGTCGTTATTCTTCCTTATAACCTCAAGCCTTTCGCTTTTGTAATCCGAAACAAGAATACAGCAGGACTGATATTCTCCCCTGCCCACTCTTCCCCGAAGCTGATGAAGCTGAGAAAGTCCGAAACGCTCCGCGTTTTCTATCACCATAAGCGCCGCGTTAGGCACGTCGACTCCGACCTCTATAACGGTTGTGGAAATAAGTAAATCTATCTTGCCGTCCTTAAATTCGCGCATTACGGCTTCCTTTTGCTTTGCGGGCATTTTGCCGTGAAGTAACCCAAGCGAATATCCCTTAAATACCCCCGCGCTTAGTTCCTCATAATAATCGGCGGCGCTTTTCATATTAAGCTCCTCGTTTTCCTCTACCAGAGGGCATACAATGTATGCCTGTCTGCCTGCCGCAATAAACTTTTTTATATAATTATATATGCGCGTATGATAGCTTGAATTAACTACATATGTTTCAATATTGCGCCTGCCCTTTGGATATTCGTCTATTATACTTATATCAAGATCGCCGTAAATTATAAGTGCGAGCGTGCGCGGTATAGGTGTTGCAGACATTACAAGCGTATGCGGATTGTTGCCCTTGCCTGCAAGTCTCGCCCTCTGCGCTACGCCGAAACGGTGCTGCTCGTCGGTAACCACCAAACCGAGCCTGTCAAACGCGACGTCATCGGTAAGCAATGCATGTGTGCCGACAATTATATCGGTGTTTCCTGCCGTGGCTTGAGCCTTAATCTCATTTTTCTGCTTTTTCGTAAGCGACCCTGTAAGCAGACTTACGTTAATTCCACTTCGGCCTAGCATAGAGCAAAGCGTATTAAAATGCTGTTCGGCAAGAATTTCGGTCGGAGCCATAAACGCCGCCTGAAATCCGTTTTTTACCGTGACATAGCAAAGCGCGGCGGCAACCGCCGTTTTTCCGCTTCCCACATCGCCCTGTATGAGCCTATTCATAAGTCTGCCCGACATCATATCCTTAACGCACTCGCCTATTACCCTGCACTGTGCGCCTGTGAGGGAAAAGGAAAGCATATTGCCGAATTCTTCGGAACAGTCGCGTTTAATAATCGCGCCCGACTGTGCGCGTCGGCCGCTTTTTAACATTAAAAGACCTGTTTGCAGTATAAAAAGCTCTTCAAAAACAAGTCGTTTTTTGGCGCGCTCAAGCGACTCTTCAGAGCGCGGAAAATGTATGTTTTGGGTAGCAAACCGCAAATCGCACAGCCCGTTAGATTCTCTTACCGATTCGGGTATCGGGTCGGGCGGCAGTTCTGAATCAAGCGCGTTTCTTATAAGTCGCTCAATCATTTTTGAAGTGAGGCTTCCCGACGCGCGGTATATCGGATGTATACCGTTATACCCTGTCTCGGTAATCTCAGGCGAGCTCATACTGCGCATTATAAAACTGCCTCCGAGCTTACCGTAAAACAGATACTCGCTTCCTCGGTGAAGTCTTGACGCTAAAAACTTCTGATTAAAAAGCACTACCTCCATAAGGCTTTGGCCGTCATCGGCTGTAAATCGGTACAAAACCATACCGGGGCGCTTGCGCTCCTCGCTTATATCGGTGACTATACGCGCCCTTATACATACATTTTGATCAAAAGGGCACTCGCTTATGGGGGTTGTCTTACTGTAATCTATGTAGTCGCGCGGATAAAAACGCAAAAGGGCACCGACCGTATCGATGCCCTTGGATTTTAAAATCTCAGCGCGTTTCTCCCCTACGCCCTTTAAAAACTGAATATCGGTATTAAATGACGTCATATAAAAACACGCTCCGTAATTATTCGACCGAAATCATAAAGTAATATATAGGCTGACCGCCGTTTATTACGGTTATCTCACACTTTGAGCCGTATTTTTCATTTATCTGCTCTTCTATAGCGGCAGCCTGCTCCTCGGTAACATCCGCGCCGTAAATAACGGTTATAAACTGGCTGTCGCGCTTAACCATCTGCTTTACAAGGCGCATAAACGCTTTTTCAAGGTTGGTATCGGTAAAGGAAATCTTCCCTTCAAGCAGGGCTAAAAGCTCGCCCTTTTTAATCTTATGACCGTCAAAATCCGAATCCCTTGCGGCAAAGGTCAACTGACCCGTAGCAATCCTTTCGGTTGCTTTTTGCATTTCTATCGCGTTTTCCTCGGTATCACCATCGGGATCAAATGCAAGCATAGCCGAAATTCCCTGCGGAATTGTGCGCGTATGGATTACTATTACCTTTCTTGTGCTCAGCGGAATGGTCTGCTCAGCCGCCATAATAATATTTTTATTGTTCGGGAGTACGAAAACCGTCTCTGCAGGGGTAGCTTCAACAGCCCTTAAAATATCGTCGGTACTGGGGTTCATTGTCTGACCGCCGCTTACAACGGTATCAACATTAAGGTCCTTAAACAGCGCGGAAATACCTTCGCCTGCACAGACCGATACAAATCCTACCGGCTTTGTAACGGGTACCGGCTGAATAGTCTCGGTCCTGTCAGCGCTCTTTGCAGGCTTCTTCTTTGCATTTTCGGCGTCGTGCTTAGCGCGCTCATGCTGGTCGCGCATATTTTCAATTTTAAGATGCACAAGCTGACCGAAGGTAAGCGCGTTTTCAATAGCGTTACCGGGATGGTCGGTATGCACATGAACCTTTATTATTTCCTCATCGTCAACAACCACTACGCAGTCGCCTATCGATTCAAGATATGCTCGCAGGTCGGAGGGTCCCTTATCACATTCAGGGGCGCGGTTGACGATAAATTCGGTACAGTAGGTAAAGTTAATATCGGTATCAAACTCGCCCGCTGTATTGCGGGATTCCTCCGTATCTTCGGAAGCCTGCTCCGCCGTAGAAGGAGCTATTACCGCACCGCCCGAAAGTACTGTCATCATACCTTCAAGAATAAGGACAAAGCCCCGTCCGCCGGCATCTACAACGCCTGCTTTTTTCAATACCGGCAGCAGCTCTGGCGTGCTTTGAAGTGCTTCCTTTGCCCCTTCAATAGCGGCGGCGAAAACTTCAAGCTCGTCTTTACCCTCTTCAAAAGCCGCCTTTGCCTTTTCGGCTGCCACGCGGGCTACGGTTAAAATTGTACCCTCGGTAGGCTTCATAACCGCCTTGTATGCGGCTTCAACGCCTAATTCAAAAGCCTTGCTTAAATTTTCGGCAGTCACAAACTCGTCATCGCCTATTCCCTTTGCAAAGCCGCGGAATAAAAGCGAGGTTATAACGCCTGAGTTTCCTCTTGCGCCGCGAAGCAATGCCGAGGCATTGACCGAAGCTACCTTTCCCGCTGTTTCGCCGCTGAGCTTTTCAAGCTCGCGCGCGGAATTTGACAGCGTCATCGACATATTTGTACCGGTATCGCCGTCCGGCACGGGGAAGACATTAAGATCATCAACCTGTTTGCGATTGTTTGCAATATTGTTGGCGGCGGAAATAATCGCGTCGCGTAAGGTATCACCGTTAATCAAAAATGAACACTCCTTTTCGGCAGTATTTAAATTATTCTTTAATACCGTCGATTTTTATCGTAACCTTGCTGACGCTTATCCCTGTGGCTTCGCCGACAGCATATTTTACTTTTTCCGTTATGCTTGAAGCAATTGCGTTGATATTCATACCGTATGTTACCACTATGTGAAGCTCAACGGCGACAGAGTCGGCGTTTCCCGTAACACGGATACCCGTATCAAGCATTTCCTTTTTTGAAAACGCGCTGAAAAGGCGCTGGCGGTTGCCGCTGGGTACCATACCCACTACGCCGAAGCACGATGTAACCTCGTGCCCTATCAGCTTTGAAAGATATGCTTCGGAAATATCTATTCTGCCCATTCTGGTTTCATAAGCTATCATAAAATATCCTCCCGCTTATTTTTTTATGTTATAAGAATCTATTGAAAAATATATATCGCTCGCAGAGGAGTTCTTTACATTTTCAATATTTTCGCTGTAAAAAAGCACACCTGTGCGGTAGCACAGCGGAATTACCGGCATTTGTGTCTGTAAAACCACCGCGACATCGGTAACGGTATTTGTGCCGGTATAAAAGCCTTCAATAACCCCTGTTGTAGTAGACGGAGATACGGTATCCTCCGGCACAGGCTCGCCTTCTGCCGGAGCAGGCGCCGTACCGACGCCGTAGGCCGCACTGCCGCCCGGAACCGCTATTGAACCGAAATCCATATTATCGGTTATCATAACTTCACCGATATAGAGCTGAAAATCCCCCGATGCAAGGCTTGCAACATAATCGGGATAGCTCTTTTCAACCACAGTTACCGAAATACCGTAGTTTGAAAGCTGTGAAGCCACCGTCCTCGCCGCGGCGACACGCATACGGTTTTCGGAATTTACAAGCAAAGTAAACTTAAGCGCGTGACCCGCGCCGTTTATCCTGACACCGCTGCTGTTTAAACTATTATATCCTATTTTCTCTAAATTCTCAACTGTTATTTCACTGTCTGCTTCGGTTTGTATATTTTGTACAGAACTTACCGCCTTAAAAGCCGGATTGAAAAAGCCTGTTGCGGCAACGGCATTGTTATAATATGCGTCGCTGCAAATCTGCTTACGGTTTATTGCCGAAGATATTGCATAACGCAGATAGAGATTAGAAAGATTGCCGTATGCGTCATTCATACCTATATACACAAGGTTATTAAGATTAACAGTCGCCTTTTTCCCGCTCATTCGTTGGATATTACCGTCTGAAATATCGCTGTAATACATATTTGCGGCGCCGATTTCCACATAGTGGGAAACCGATTCGGCATCGGGCGCGTTTATAAGGTTTATCTGCGTTATACTGCCCTTATTGCCGTAATGTGCGGTATTTTGCAGCAGCATATTCATACTTTCCGCCACATAATACCTTCCGCACCCGATCGGAGGGAGCGAAACACTGTCGGAATTTACACGCTGCTCGCTTCCCGATTTCAAAATCGGAAAATCAATAAGATTTACAAAATAAGGGTCGTTTCTTGTAAGCTTAAATACAACAGTTTTAGCATCTGCCGCCGAGACAGAGGTCACCTCATAAAGCTTTGAAGCATAAACCGTAGATGAAGCTTTTGCAAGATTGTAGGAATAAACCACATCTGACGCGGTAACCGCGCTTCCGTCGGAAAACTGTGCGTCCCGCAAAGTGACGGTACATATGCCTTTTGAAACCTCTGCCGATAAAGCCAGGCAGTAAACAACTTCAAAATTATTATTCAGCTTTATAAGAGGATCGAAAATAAGGCTTGAAAGCCGTCTGTTAATTTCGGTAGCGGCGGCATACGGATTAAATGAATCGGACGCGCAGTAAAGCAAATTCATAGAATTTGCGTACCCCTTACCTACCGAGCTTTCGGGCACGGAAATTTGCGAAGATGTAACATCATTGCCCTTTCGGCAGCCTGAAACACCGAGCGCCAAAACCGCAGTCATAATTAAACACAAAGCCTTTAAACTTCTCAATGTAATTCCCTTTCAGTTATACTTATTCGCTCGATTGATAATGCCTTGCCTGTACAGTTATCAATTTCAAAGATACAGGCGTTAAAAATACACGGCCCCTCGGCAAGGCGAAATTTTGATTGGTCGCCGTCCTTTAAGCGGTTTATTATTATTGAGCTTTCAACGCCGAGCACCGAATCCTCGGGACCGACCATACCGATATCGGTAATATAAGCCGTGCCGTTTTTTAAAATCACGCTGTCAGAGGTCTGAACATGGGTATGGGTACCGAAAAAGGCAGAAACCCTGCTGTCAAGATAAATACCCAAAGCGCGTTTTTCGCTTGTGGCCTCCGCGTGAAAATCCGCTATTATGACTTTAGCGCCGTCCTCCTCCGCCCTTTTTATAAGCTCATCGGCAGCCTTAAACGGATTCCCTGCTTCCGATTTTTCAAGATATACCGTTCCGGCAAGATTTATAACGGCGATTTTCAGATAACCGCAATCAAGTATGCAGTAGCCCTTGCCCGGTAATTCGCCTGAAAAATTATGCGGACGGAGCAAAAAAGGAGATTCGTCAAGGAAACCGTAAACCTCCCTGCGGCGAAGCGAATGGTTGCCGCCTGTAAGCACATCGGCACCGGATAGGAAAAGCTCATTTGCGCTGTGAACGGTAACACCGTTACCGTCGGCGGAATTTTCGGCGTTTATAATCACCGTGTCTATATTTTTTTGTTTTTTCAGTTTAGGAAGTATGCGGCGAACGGCGTCACACCCTATCTGACCGCAGACATCACCAACAGCTAAAATTCTCATTCTTTATCCTCATTAAATCATATCATAAAAACAAGGCGACAGCCTTTAAAAGGTGCATAAACACCTTTTAAAACTTGTGAATATTATTATACCATAAACTGTCCCCTTTTTAAAGACATTATGAATAAAAATCGCAGTATCATTTAATAATATCTCTAAAAAGGAGCGTGTACCTATGGATTATATACAAGTTGTGCTGACATCTCTGCTTTCGTTAGTTGCGCTGTTTATACTTACCAAGCTTGTAGGAAACAAGCAGATATCCGAGCTTACGATATTCGACTATGTCATAGGAATAAGCATAGGCTCGATAGCCGCCGAAATGGCAACCGAGCTTGAAAAGCCGTTAAAGCCGCTTACGGCAATGGCGGTATACGCGGTTGTATCATATATTATTTCCGTTATAACATCAAAATCACTTAAACTCAGGCGAATACTTTTCGGGCATTCCATTGTCCTTATGCGAAACGGCAAGCTCTACCGAAAAAATCTAAAAAAAGGCCATATAGACCTAAGCGAATTTTTAATGCAGTGCCGCACAAACGGATATTTCGATATTTCGGCAATAAACACCGCCGTTTTGGAGCCGAGCGGAAAAATCAGCTTTATGCCGTTTCCGAATAAGCGTCCCGTAACGGCGGAGGATATAAAGACCGTACCGGTTAACGACGATATTTTCTTTAATGTAATAATGGACGGACAAATATTTACTGAAAATCTTTCCGCCGCGGGCAAGGATATTAACTGGCTTAAAAATGAGCTGAAAGCTCAGGGAATAAAAAAGAAAGAGGAGGTTTTCCTTGCAACGCTTGATACCTCAGGCACCTTAAACGTGTTTAAAAACAACGATTATTTTGAGAAAAACGACTTTTTTGACTGATTAAAATTTACCGCCGTTTTTCTCACGGAAGAGCGCTTATTTCTTATATTTTAATGTATTTTCTTAATATATTCAAGAGTTAATACCGCAGGGTAAACTTTATTTTTGAATAACAAGTCTGATATCGGTTATCATTTTCTGTTTCTGCGCAAATCTAAAAATGAAGGCAAAACAGCGGCTGTCTTAGTAGGACAGTCGCTGTTTTTTTATGTAATACCGCTATATAAGCTCATAATCATTATCATATATGTACTCATGTACACCGTATTGGTTAAGATTGATTATTTTCTTTCCTTTTTTCTCGGCATAGCAAAGCGTATTGCGCGTACCGCCGTATTTCCCGTCAAACCAGGTTATGACGAAATCGCTGTTGTCCACCATAAATTCATTCCGCTTGCGGTAACAGCTTTTATGGTATCGGTCGGACAGTAAAATAACCTCGTCCGATTCACCGAGAATATTATTGTAACGCCTTTTCCATTCCCTGCCAAAAGCGGCTGACTGCTCCAAAAACGGCACTACGCATATAAGGTTGATTTTAGCTTTTTTATAGGTTTCCCTAAGCAGGAGAACAGCCTCCGCCGCAACAATATCAAATCCCATTGCCATACCTGTATAAAAGGTGTAACACCCCTCGTCCGGCAGTGAAAAAACCGCGTCGATTAGTTTATTTTCAAGTTGCTTGAATTCCTTAGACCTTCTATTAAGCTCAAACGGAAATTTTTCGGGACGATAGCCTGTAAAGCAACAGCTTTTAAATTCTTTTGTCAAAATAATCACTTCTTACATATTCATTTTCCTGAATATTATACATCGGCGGGGACGAAAAAGCTGTCGAAAAAGACATATAAAAGCAAACAATTTATTGACTTAAAAAACTTTTTCGTTTATCATATAAAAAACGGTCATCGGAAAGGTATGATGAAAAATAGACGCCATTGATTTAAAACTCATTACATTACTGCAAAAAAATGCGAGAATGCCGCTTAAAAACCTTGCACAACAGGTATATTTATCCTCCCCTGCAACGGCGGCAAGAATAGAGAAGCTTGAGCGCGACGGCATAATTGCCTCCTACAGCGCGCAGTTAAATCTGAAAAAAATCGGGTACCCGATAATTGCTTTTATCAATCTCGATCTCGACCCGAATCAAAAGCCCACCTTCTACCCTTTTATACGCTCAAACCCCAACGTGCTTGAATGTAACTGCGTTACGGGACATTACTCACAGCTGATAAAGGTAGCCTTTGAAAGCACCGAAGCGCTGGACGCATTTGTGGGCGAATTAAACGCCTTCGGTCACACCGAAACGCAGATAGCGTTTTCAACCCCGCA
>JAEDML010000015.1 GCA_016303035.1 Clostridiaceae bacterium
CGCTGATCATCTTCACTGTCGGAATTTGCGATTATATGCATTCTAAGTACATTTGTCCGTAAATCATCACAAGCCGCACTGAAATGCGCCATTGACAAGGTTACCGCACAAAGCAGACCGAAAAAAACCGCAAACTCTATTCCTTTAAAGGATATGTTAAAACATCTTTTCAAAAACAAAACTCCCTTTCAATAATTCTACAAGGAAAATATTGACAGGAAGTTTTATATTTATTCAAATTTAATTCCGCAATCGGTCGGTCTTGCAAAATAATACCTAATATTATTGGATTTTAAAACCGCCTCTGCAAAAGCGGCGCCCTTAAGGCTGTTATACATAGCAAAAACGGTGGGACCGCTGCCCGAAAGCGAAACGCAGAGCGGTTCTGACGGTTCAAGCATATCAATAAGTTCGCTGTAATCAAAAAACGCTGTGAATGAATTACCGATATTCCTTGCCAATGCCGTTATATTTCCTTCAAAAAGCGCGGCTGCGGCGGCGGCGGTATCGGGAACCGTTAGTCTTATCATATCCGATTTTTTATACATATCGGCGGTGGAAGACTTATCGCCGTATTTTATAAGCAGAAAAAGGCAGTCCTTAAGCGGAGCTACAGGGGTAAGCTGTTCGCCTATTCCCCCTACGCGCTGGGTTCCGCCGCGTATAAAAAACGGCACATCGGCACCGAGCTTAATTGCAAACGAACAAAGCTCATCATATGACAATGCGGTTTTGTAAAGCCTGTCAAGTCCGCACAGTACTGCAGCGGCGTCGGAACTGCCTCCCCCGAGTCCGGCGGCTGCCGGTATACGCTTTTCTATATAGATATCGGCTCCTGCTTTAAAGCCTGTTTCTTCAAAAAACAGCCTTGCCGCCGAAAACGCAATATTATCCTCCTGCGAAAGCCCGTTTACACCACATTCCACGCTGATTTTATCCGATTTTGCAATTTCTATTCTATCATATAAATCCACCGACTGCATTATACCGTCAAGAGTATGATAGCCGTCTTCCCTTTTGCCGGTAATTCCTAGAGTAAGATTTATTTTAGCGTTAGCTATGAGCTTTAAGCTTTTCATCACGATTCCCTGCCTTAAAATTAAGAATTACCACCGCAGACAAAACAAGCGCAATTCCTATAACCGTTCCTACGGTGATTTTTTCACGATAAACAACCGTGCCTATCACCGTCGCTACTACCGGCTCAACCGTCGCCATTATAGGCGCCTTTGAGGCGTCAACCCCCGCAAGTCCGTTAGTGTAAAGTATATACGGCAAAACCGTATTGATAACCGCCATAAGCAGTGCAACGGTAAAAATTTTAGCGGAGGAGAAGGTAATTACTACCGTTTGCGCCGTATTGACAAGCGGTACTGTACCGATGGCGGCGAATAAAAAGGTGTAGAATGTAACCGTAAGCGAGTGATAACCCTTTTTGAGCAGTATTTGTCCGAAAATAGTATAAAAAGAATAACCGAGTCCCGTAAGCAGACCGTAACAAAGCGCCGCCGCCGTTATGCGTTGGGACGATGCAAACAGCCCCGATACAAAGCAGCAGCCGATAAAGGCGCAGATACACGCCGCGCATTTTTTAAGCGTGAGCTTCTCCTTGAATAAAAACAGCGACATTATAACGACAAAGAACGGGGCGGTATACAGCAATACCGCCGCAACCGAAAGCGAAGTAAGCTCCATTGTTTTATAATAACAATAGTTAAACATTACAATGCTTATAATACCGCTTCCGGCAAAGCACCATAAATCCTTAAGGCGTATTTTAAAAAGCTTTGGGTCCTTAAACAGTGTGATAGCCCCAAGAATCATCAGAGAAAACACCGCGCGTTCAAAAACGAGCTGCATAGATGTAAGACCGCAGCCGTCAAGCGTGCGTACAAAAATGCCCGCCGTTCCCCAAAGCGATGCTGCCGCAATAATAAATACAGCCGATAAACTACTGTTTCTTTTCATTAAAATTCCATTCCCCGAAAGTTATTTTTGAAAGCGCGCGGCTTATAGGTTTGCTCCTTAAAGCCGAATACATTATAAGCGCACCCATAGAGTTTAATATTACATCGTCAATATCGCTCGACCCCGTAAGGAAAACAAACTGCAAAAGCTCTACCGCTATTACCGAGGGCAGAACCACACTCATCAGCTTATACCAACGGTTAATCCCCTTAAAAATCAAAGGTACGAAGAAAGCAAACGGCATAAAGGCCGCAAGATTGCCGAAAATGTTTCCGAGCATATCTAGCAGAGTAAGCTTATTATTAAAATATCCGTTTATAAACAGCTTAACCGTCTCAAACGGTATTAAATTGGTATTGTTATTCACATAATCAAAAAACTCGGTTTCATTCCATGAAAGAATATTAAACACATTTCTGCCTAAGGTTTCATCTACAAGCGTAAAATCGGCAAGGATTAACAGATAAAGCACAAACAAAATCACCGAAGTTACGCGCATAATCCGGCGTTTAGTGCAGTCTTCTTTCTTTGTAAGGGAATAAAAATACGAGCCCGAATATCCGCTCAGTATTATTATAACCGTGTTAACAAGCTTAGCTATCGGAGAAAGGCCGTAGTTATAAAACAAAATCCCCGCGCCTGCCAGCACGCATATTGAATAACATACCGCGGCAATACCCTCAAGGTATCTACGGTACAAAAAATCACCTCAAAAATTATTGGGTATACTTGCAAAAGCATACCCAATAATTTTAACCTTATATTCTGCCCGTGTCAAGCAAAAACGGACTAATTTCCGCATTCAATGCTTATGCGGTTGAAAATATCAAGAATATCGTCGATTTGAAGACTTTTCTTTTCTTCGGCCGACTTATCGAGAATTACATTCCCCTTATCCATCATAATGAGTCTGTTTCCGTACTCTACGGCATAACGAAGATTATGTGTTACCATAATAGCCGTCAGCTTCTTTTCTTTTATCACCTTATCGGTAAGCTGCATTATAAGCTCCGCGGTGTGGGGGTCAAGCGCCGCCGTGTGTTCATCCAATATAAGAAAATCAATCGGCGTCATTGTAGCCATCAACAGCGAAACCGCCTGCCGCTGACCGCCCGAAAGCGCGCCCAGTTTTACATCGAGCTTATCCTCAAGCCCCAGTCCCAGCGTGCTCAACTGTTCCCTGTAATACTCCTTGCGGGTGTTGTTTACCCCAAAGGATAGCCCGTAACGCTTACCCTTGTTATCCGCAAGGGACATATTTTCAAGAATGGTCATATTAGGGCAGGTGCCCGCGGCGGGATTTTGATAAACCCGTCCCATAAGCTGATAACGCTGATAATCTTTAAGCCCGTTTATACTCTTGCCGTCTATAAGCACCTCGCCGCCGCTTAACGGTATACTTCCGCATATTATATTAAGCATAGAGGTTTTACCGCTGCCGTTACTGCCGACTACCGAAACAAATTCGCCGTCATGCACCGTAAGGTTGAAATTCTCAAACAGGCAAAGCTCGGTAACCGTACCGGGATTATAGGTCTTTGATATATTGCGAAGCTCTAACATCTGCCCTGCCCCCCTTTAAGCTTTGAGCGGCTTGAAACAAAGCTTGAAGTTTTTTCGTTGAAAATCAAAATAAGGGCAAACATTGCCGCATTTAAAAGCTTTAAATAAATACCGTTGGTATCTACAAGCACAAGATAATTAAGGCAAAGCGAATATATCACCGCGCCGAGAATTACCGAGGTAGTATCGCTTATAAACCTTATTTTTGAGAATACCGCAAGTCCGATTATGACCGAAGCGAGCGCCATTACCACCTTGCCGCTGCCGCTTGAATTGTCGTACTGCATAAAAAGATTTGAATACATAGCTCCCGAAACCGCTACAAAGCCGTTTGCAAGCGCTATTCCGAGTATTTTATACAGACCGCTGTCCCGTCCGAGAGAGATTACGAGCGTCTCGTTATCACCTGTCGCCCTAAGCATATAACCGAGCTTGGTTTTAAGGAATAAGTCTATAATAATCTTAACGGCGATTACAAATACAAGCTCTATTATAAGTATCATATAATCGCGGTTTGCGCTTCCCAAAAGCTGTGACGCTCTGCCGCTAAAAATACCCTGCAAATTTTCACTTCTGAAAGAGAAAATAGTTGTAGTAAGACCTGTTTTTGTAAGCAACATTGTAAGTGCCAGGGTAACCGAAAGCAGCGCCGTCATAACTATAATTCCCGAAAGCAGTTTTGAAATATTGAACTTTACATGCAGTACGCCTGTGACTGCGCCTGATACAAAGCCTGCGAAAAAGCTTAAAAGCACGGCAGGCAGAGCAGGAATTCCCAACTTTAGCATTAAAACGGTACAGCATACTCCGCCGAGCGGAAACGTACCGTCAACCGAAAGGTCGGGAAAATCAAGGATGGAATATGATATATAAACGCCGAGCGCTAAAACCGCAAAGCACAGACCCATTTGAAGGCCGTCTATTGTAGTGGCAAAGAAAAGCATAACTCATTTCCCTTTTTAATAAAAATATTTCCGGCGCGGCGGAATAACTCCGCCACGCCATAAACTCAAATTATTCGGCGACATCAGCAGCTTCTATGCTTGCAGGAACCGTAAGACCTAATTTTGCGCATACCTCGCTGTTGTAGTAGTTCTTGGGTTCGCTGATGTAGGCTACCGGAATATCCGAGGCGTTCTTTCCGCCGAGTATTTCTGCGGCAGCCTTGCCTGCGGCGGCTCCGACATCAAGGTACTCAATAGAAGCGCTTGCGGCACAGCCGACCTTTACCTGCTCAATTTCCGAACCGAATACCGGAATGTTCTTTTCATTCGTTATAGGCAGTATATTTGATTCAAGCTTGCCGACAACGGTATTGTCAAGCAGATTTACAAAGCAGTCAACCCCTCTGTCTATAAGCTCGTTTGTCTTTGTATCAATAGTGTTGATATCGGCTACGGCGGAATCTAAAATTTCCATACCGTCATACTTTTCGGCGGCCTTTTTAAGATTTTCAACCTGTACCGGAGAGCTTGATTCCTCTGTAGAATAAAGCACGCCGATTTTAAGATCCTGCTTATTCATAAACGAAGTAACAACTTCAAGCTGCTTTTCAAAATTCGGAATATCCGAAGAGCCTGTTATGTTGCTGTAATTCTCCATAACGGTAGCGTCGGTAATAGCGCAGTAAACTACCGGTATATCACTGTCAGCCGCCGCATTTGCCGCCGCTACGGCAGAGGGAGTGGCAATTGCTATAATAACCGAAGCCTTTTTGTTTACAAGGTTGTTTGCCTGAGTCTGCGAAACGCTTGGGTCAAAATTACTGTTTACATATTCAATATTGTAATCGTCTTCATTTATACCGTTATCTTTAAGACCCTGCATAATACCGTCATAACAGTTATTAAGTGAGGCGTGCGAGCCGAACTGTATAATGCCTATGGTCTTTTTGGCGCTTTCGCCGTTTTTGCTGTTACAGCCTGCAAAAGCGAATACAAGTGCGAGTGTTAAAATAAATGCTGATATTTTTTTTAAGTTTTTCATGGTAATTTTCCCCTTTTAAATAATATATAGTTATTTGTTTGTTTATTATCAGAAAAAAATTACGCGTCGCCATCGTTTAGTTAATAATAACATAATAACATCTCCATTAACAAAATAAAAAAGCCCTGTCCCATAATAAATGGGACAAGACTGTTAATCCTGCGGTGCCACCCAAGTTGACGGTATTAAAATACCATCCGCTCATTCTCGCACTAATATGCGAGCCGTACTGTTAACGGGTTACGGTCCCCGTCGACTGCTACTCACCAAAAGGTTTTCGGTCGCCCTCATAAGTCCATTCACCATACGGTCCGCTACTGTCTTTCCACCGCCGACAGCTCTCTGAAAGTTTTCCTGTAAGGTTACTACTCTTAATCATCGGTTTAATTTATTGTTGATATATTATCACTTTAAATCACAAAAGTCAAGCGCTTTTTTAAATTTTTTCAAAAATTTTTTCGGGCGCCTGTTTTTGCGGAGCTGTTCCCTGCTCCTCATCAAGCTTTTCACGGGCGTTTGCAAGCATAAGCTTAATACGGTTTTCCTGATTTACCTTTGTCGCTCCTGCGTCGTAATCAATAGCCACTATGTTCATATCGGGATTTTTGTCCTTAAGCGGCTTCATCATACCCTTTCCGCATATATGATTGGGCAGGCAGCCGAACGGCTGTGTGCAGACAATATTATGTACACCGCTGTCGTTAAGCTCCAGCATCTCGGCAGGCAGCAGCCACCCCTCGCCCATTTTCGTACCGAAGCCTATATAACCTCTTATCAATTCCATTGTATGCGTAATCGGCGTAGGCGGTGTAAAATTACTGTTATCCCTCATAAGGGCTATTATTTCCTTTTGCTGTTTTAAAAGAAAATTGAATACGAATTTCATAACCGGATATTTAATCCTGCCGATTCCGTAGAGCTTGTAATCGCTTATCTGCGATACAACGCAGTACATAAAGAAATCCAAGAGTCCCGGTACTACAACCTCTGCGCCCTCGTCCACAAGAAACTTTTCAAGATTATTATTACCGAGCGGCGAATATTTTACATAAATTTCGCCTACCACGCCGACCTTTACCTTAGGCGTTTTTTTAAGCGGAATTTTTGAAAATTCGTCAAGCAAAATACGGCAGTTTTCCTTTACCTTTTTAAAGGAAATGCCCTCGCTCTGCATTTTTTCTGCGAGCATTACGGTAAGCTCGTCGGCAAGGCGTTCGCTCTGACCTTGGTTTAATTCGTAAGGCTTACACTCATTAACAAGGGTAAGCAGCATATCGCCGTACATTATTGCGTAGAAAATGCGGTGAAGTATAGGCACCGTAAGCTTAAAGCCGGGGTGCTTTTCAAGACCGCCGAGGTTAAAGGAAATTACCGGCACATAAGAATATCCCGCGCGTTCAAGCGCCTTTCTTAACAGGAAAATGTAGTTTGAAGCGCGGCAGCCGCCGCCTGTCTGAAAAAGAATAAGCGCCGTTTTTTTTGGGTCATATTTACCGCTTTTAAGGGCAGTTATAAACTGACCTATTACCAGAATTGCCGGATAGCAGGTATCGTTATGCACATACTTTAAGCCGGTTTCTATAATTTCCTGTCCCTCGGTTTCAAGCAGCTCAAGGTCATAACCGTAACTTTTGAGCACCTCAATTATCAGCTTAAAGTGGCGGGGAAGCATATTGGGCACAAGTATTTTATATTCTTTTTTCATTTCCTTGGTAAACGGAATATATTTACGCTGTTCCTTCACCTGCTTCACCCTCCTCCAAGGCGCCGAGAAGACTTCTCAGTCTGATTTTTACCGCGCCTAAATTTGTAATTTCATCAATTTTTATCTGTGTATAGTATTTTCCGCTGTGCTCAAGTATTGAACGCACCTCATCGGTAGTTATGGCGTCAACTCCGCAGCCGAAGGAAACTAACTGAACAAGCTGTGTATCGTTATGCTCCGAGGCGTATTTTGCGGCGCGGTAAAGTCTTGCGTGGTAGGTCCACTGGTTAAGCACCTTTACCGTCTGCGGCTTTGAAAGCTTAAAAATACTGTCCTCGCTTACAACGACAAAGCCTAACGAATTGGCAAGCTTATCAATTCCGTGCCCGATTTCCGCATCAATATGGTAAGGCCTTCCTGCAAGTATCATAATTCTTCTGCCGTTGCGTCTTGCATAATTTAAAGCCTCTTCCCCCTTGCTTTGCACAGCAGACATATAAGCATTATACTGTGACATACCGAAATCGACCGCTTTTTTAACCTCCTGCCTTTTTATGTCGGGATAATAGTCGGAAAGATAGCCGTAAAGCTCCTTTGTAAGCTGGGCTTTACTGTTAATATTAAGATACGGATACAGGAATTTAACGCTTTTAAGCTCTTCCACATTCCCTTTTAACAGTTCGGAATAGTACGCAACAACAGGACAGTTATAATGATTATCCGAATCCTTTTCATCCATATTGAAGGTAAGACAAGGATAGAATATTGCGTCGACTCCCTCCCCGATAAGCTCGGCAATATGGCCGTGCATTATTTTAGCAGGATAGCAGGCGGTATCCGACGGTATTGAGAACTGTCCCTTTTCATATGTATGCCGAGTTGACATAGGCGATACAACAACCTCAAAGCCGAGCGAGGTAAAAATACCGTGCCAAAGCGGAAGCAACTCGTACATTCCGAGAGCTAAGGGCAATCCCAATTTACCGCGTCCGCCCTTTTGTGATTTAAGTCCCGTAAGATAATTACGCTTAAACTCGTAAAGATTAGGCAGCTCGTCTTCGCGTGTTCCCTGACCGAGTCCTTTTTCGCACTGATTGCCCGATATAAAACGCTTGCCGTCGCCGAACATATTAACCGTCAGCCTGCAATGGTTGGTACAACCGTTGCAAACTGCGGATTTTGCGGTGTGCGTAAAGCCTTTCAGTGCTTCCGCTGTAATTACGGAAGATTTAGCCGCACGCTTTGAATAAAGCGCCGCGCCGTAGGCTCCCATAAGTCCCGCGATGGCAGGGCGTATAACATCGTGCCCGATTTCACGCTCAAACGCGCGCAGTACCGCGTCATTGTAAAAGGTACCTCCCTGAACAACTATGTTTTCCCCAAGTTCCTCTGCGCTTGAAGCGCGTATTACCTTATAAATTGCATTTTTTACAACGCTTATCGAAAGTCCTGCGGAGATATCCTCAACCGTTGCGCCGTCCTTTTGGGACTGCTTAACCGAGGAATTCATAAAGACGGTGCAGCGGCTACCGAGATTAACGGGCGCCTTTGCGTGAAGACCTTTCTCGGCAAATTCCGATATTTGATAGCCCATTGCCTTTGCAAAGGTTTCAAGGAACGAGCCGCAGCCCGAAGAACACGCTTCGTTAAGCATTATACTGTCAATAGCGCCGTTTTTTATCTTAAAGCACTTAATATCCTGACCGCCTATATCGAGAATAAAATCTACATTCGGCTGAAAATATTTTGCGGCGGTGTAATGGGCGATGGTCTCAACCAAGCCGTAATCCACAGAAAAAGCATGTTTTATAAGCTCCTCGCCGTAGCCTGTAACGGCCGAGCCTTTTATTTTAATCCTGTTTTGGCAAAGAGAATAAATTTTTTCAAGCTGTTCCCTTACAATTTCTACGGGGTTGCCCTGATTTGAGGCGTAAAAAGAATATAAAATATCGTTGTTTTCCGACAGAAGTACAAGCTTTGTAGTGGTTGAGCCGCAGTCTATTCCGAGGTATGCTCCGCCCTTGTACGAGGATATGTCGCCGCTCGGCACTCCTGCCTTTGCATGGCGTTTTCTGAAGCGCTCATAATCTTCATCGCTTGAAAACAGCGGTTCAAGCCTTCCTGCCGACGATGTTACATTTTTAGCCTTAACAACGCGGGCTATTAAATCATCAGCCGTATAGGCGCGGTTTTCCTTTTCGGCATATATTGAAGCGCCCATAGCAACCGCAAATCTGCCGTATTCCGGGAAGATTGCATTCTCTTCATCGAGTTTAAGCGTTTCCTTAAAGCGGCGGCGAAGTCCCTTACAGTAGTAAAGCGGACCGCCCAAAAACAGCACCTTACCCTCAATTTTCCTGCCTTGTGCAAGACCTGCTATGGTTTGATTTACAACCGCCTGGTATATGCTTGCGGCAACATCCTCCTTGCGCGCGCCCTGATTAAGCAAAGGCTGAATATCAGTCTTTGCAAAAACGCCGCATCTTGAAGCTATCGGATACAGTCTTCCGGCGTCCATACTCAGCCTGTCAAGCTCATCAACCGTTATATTAAGCAGGGTTGCCATCTGGTCGATAAAGGCGCCCGTGCCGCCGGCACAGCTGCCGTTCATACGCTCGTCAATACCGCCGTCGAAAAATATGATTTTAGCGTCCTCACCGCCGAGCTCTATAACGCAGGAGGCATCGGGTTCCTTACTCTTTATAACCTCGCCTGTCGCAAAAACCTCCTGAACAAAGGGTATGCCTGCGGCCTCGGCAAGGCCTAAGCCTGCGGAGCCTGAAATCGCCGTATCCATATAAGCGGTCCCCGCGACCGATTTTACAAGCTGTAAAATCTCTGCGGTTTTCTCGCGCACCTGCGAAAAATGGCGTTCATATCTTTCAAGCAGAATATCGTCTCCGCGGCGCAGAACGACCTTGGCGGTGGTAGATCCGATATCTATGCCGAGAGAAAGTCCGCTCCCATTGTTAAAACCACTGTTAAACATATTTCTTCCCCTGAACTGACATTATTTTCAAAAGCGGCATTATGCGTTTATTCTAATTGATTATACCACAAATTTATTAAAATTTCATTAACTGTAATTTTAGATAATTTAAAAAGCAGCCTGCAAATACAGGCTGCTGATTAAAAACGCCGTTTTTATGCCTTGATTTTAAGAATCCTGACAAGCTTACGGTATACCCTTGCGCTGAACCTATACAGCTTAAAGTACAACTTTCTTAAGGGCAGAACACCCATCCAAAATTTCACATAGCGTCTGTATTTATCCGAATCGCACTCATATCTAACACCCTTGCGTATAAACGCCTTGGCAAGCGCTACTATCTGATCCGGCTGTATACCGTATTCCTTTGTCACCTGCGCGTCCCCCAGCATGGTATAAGCGCCGTCTTTGACATCTACTATTCGGTGGAGCACATATTTACCGTTTCTTCGCACATAAAGCGGAACATCTCCGACTTTAAGATTGTCGGCATCGGCCTTTACAAGTACGACCTGATCCCTGCGGTCTTTAAGAAAAGGGCGCATACTGTTGCCGGTAACGGTGATTATAACCTCGCTGCCGCCCGAAATACACTGTGTTATAACAGGAGAAAGCTCCTGCATTGAAAGACTTACCGTTTTCTGCATCTTAATCAAGCAGATCCTTTTCTTTTAAAGTATTAACAAAGGCGTGAACATCCCTTTCGGCGGTTTCCCTATCTACATCATACTCGCTTAAAATTGCCTCTACAAGCTCCTGCTCGGTTTTTTCATCATTAAGCTGTTCCCATATAAATTCGCCGGTTTCATTAAGCGTGATAAGTCCCCTGAAATCGACCGTCTGCGCTCCGACGGGGACAACAACACACTCGTCCCCCAGTTTGCTCTTTATAAAGCCTTCTTTTAATTTCATAGTAAATAACCTGCCTTTATTAAAGAATTATCTCATTATAAACGGTTTGAACCGCTTCATCGCTGATATTGCACTTCAACCTGTACACAGGAATACCGCGGTCATAAATTTTTTTTATGAATTCCACGGTGCGCGCGCCCACCTCTCCGTCATAAAACGGATTCGGAAGCTGGCGCGAAAGATTTAAAACACTGTCCGAAATGCTCATACGCTCTATGCTGTTTTGCTCTGCCCGCTCTATAAATACAATAGCTTTAAGAGGCTCGCGGACATTGACGTTCAAATCGGTCTTGCCGCTCCAAGGCGTACCGTAAATATAAGCCTTGTCCCCATGGAACCTGACCGCCGGCTTATCATCGTTTACGATTACAACATCGTCCCCGAATTTCTTTTTCCAAAGCGAGACATGGGTCGACTTGCCCGTTCCCGGGTCTGCCGAAAAGACAATTCCGTTATGCTTATATGCCATTGCCGAGCTGTGCAGAACCGTACCTCCGAGATATGTAATTCGGTTAGCGAACATAAATCCCGTGTAGAGATATTCCCAATCGGTAGTACCGAGATTAAGATAGGTCATACCCTTTTTAAGCTCGATTCTTACCTTGGTATAATCCGAATTGTAATAAATAGCATACGGTATACTGCCCGTTTTTTGAGATTTAATATATCTGCAAAATCCGCCGCCCGGTAGCTTAACAATACGGGAAGCCTTTATTTGACTGCAAAGCTCGCCTTCAGGCTCGTTAATTTCATCAAGAAGAGCGGTTTCCATATACATATCAGGCTCGGTATCCTGACAGACATAATCGCGGTACCGTCTGTCAAAAAAATCGGTATCGCCGCTTACAATACTGATATGTAATCCCGCAACGCAAATCGTCTTCACAAATTCACCGCTTCCCGTATTTTTATAATTCTAAATCATTATATCAAATTTACTTCATTAAGTCTACAAGTTTATAAAATTTTTTATCTGCTTGAATTAGCCGCGAGGTATGTTATAATATTAACGCTGATTGTTGTCAGTACCAATATAATCGCGGTTACATTATAACGGTAAGCATCAGCATTTCCTTTACGGTATTGTAAATTGCGTCAATATCCGATACAGGCAGAGGATTTTTGCCGAGCCCCAGCTCAACCGTAAAACCCGGGCGGTTAAATTCCTCTATAAACCA
>JAEDML010000016.1 GCA_016303035.1 Clostridiaceae bacterium
TGGCGCGCTGAAGAAGATTCGAACTCCCGACCTTCTGGTCCGTAGCCAGACGCTCTATCCAGCTGAGCTATCAGCGCATAAGACGATTTTTTCAAACCGCCATAGTATAATAGCACAACTTTTATAAAAAAGCAATACCTAAATTTTATTTTTTTAAAAGAAATATTAAAATAAAGAAAAAGCACTTGACATATTAAGGTAACGGTGATAAAATAAACAAAAATTGAATATAAAGGCTGTGACGAAGAAGGTCAAGCATGTCTTATTTTCAGAGAGTCGGTGTAAGCTGCGAACCGACATAATTCATACTTAACGGCCCCTCACTTCCGAGCCGGGAGCCCGATAGCGCAAGGCAGGTAGGCGCTTCCCGTGATTGCTGCGTAAAAGCATAGGAATTGTTTGATTCCAAGAGAGGCGGTTATATAACCGCAATTTGAGTGGTACCGCGAGTGAAATCTATACACCCGTCTCAAGGCAAAGCTTTGAGACGGGTGTTTTTAAATTCAAAACAACACCTAAAAAGGAGACTGTATATGCTTACTCTTGATAAAGTTTTTGACGCGCAGGTGGTCCTTAGGGATATTATAAGGGAGACTGCGGTGGTACGCGCGTACGGTATCGCGCCCGAATGCGAGCTGTATTTAAAGCCCGAAAATCTTCAGATTACCGGCTCCTTTAAGGTCCGCGGTTCGGCATATAAAATTGCCCTGCTTTCCGAGGAGGAGAAGAAAAAGGGCGTTATCGCCTGCTCTGCCGGCAACCACGCGCAGGGCGTGGCGCTTGCGGCATCAAAGAACGGCATTAAGTCGATTATCTGTCTGCCTGACAGCGCGCCGATTTCAAAGGTAGAAGCCACAAAAAGCTTCGGCGCCGAGGTTTGCCTTGTAGAGGGCTGTTATGACGATGCCTATAAAAAAGCGCTGGAGCTGAAAGAGAGTGAAGGTTATACCTTCGTTCACCCGTTTGACGATGAAAATGTAATCGCGGGACAGGGTACGATAGGTCTTGAAATCATAAACGATATTGACAATATTGACGCTGTAATTGTTCCGATAGGCGGCGGCGGTCTTATTTCGGGTATTGCCTACGCGGTAAAGCACATACGCCCGTCAATTAAGGTTTACGGCGTCCAGGCGGCCGGCGCGCCGGGTATGTACAATTCGGTAAAGGACGGTAAAATCGAGTGCCTTGATTCGGTTCAGACAATAGCCGACGGTATCGCCGTTAAACAGCCGGGCGAGAACACCTTTAAATTTGTAGGCAAGTATGTTGACGATATAGCGCTTGTGACCGACGATGAAATTTCTTCGGCAATACTTGCGCTTATCGAAAAGCAGAAGATGATAGCCGAGGGCGCGGGAGCCGCGGCGGTAGCGGCGGCAATGTTCGGCAAATTCCCGATTAAGGGCAAGCGCGTAGTCAGCGTTGTTTCGGGCGGTAATATAGATGTTACCAGCCTTTCAAGGGTAATCGGCAGAGGTCTGCTTAAATCGGGCAGATCCTCAAGCCTTGTGTTTGAGCTTATAGACAAGCCGGGACAGCTTAAGGAAATTTCGGCAATTATTGCCGACTGCGGCGGAAATGTAACCGGCGTTTATCACGAGCGCGGCGACACAGAAAGCGTCAACGGCTGTTTCCTTAAGGTTGAAATGGAAACAAGGGACTATAACCATGTTCAGCTTATTACAAAGTCTTTGCGTGACGCAGGCTTTAAAATAGTAAAATAATAATTAAAGGGTGATTTTTAATGTCAGAAAAAATACATACAAATAAAGCGCCTGCGGCAATAGGTCCGTATTCACAGGCGGTAACCTTAGGAAACCTTATATTCACATCGGGTCAGATTGCGCTTAACCCCGAAACGGGCGAGATAGAGGGCACAACCATAAAGGAGCAGACCCACAGGGTTTGCCGCAATTTAAGCGAGGTGCTTGCCGCCGCGGGCGGGTCGCTTAAAAGCGCGGTTAAAACGGTTTGCTTTTTAAGCGATATGGCGGATTTTTCGGCGTTTAACGAGGTTTACGGTGAATATTTCACCGAAAAGCCGGCGCGCTCCTGCGTTGCCGTAAAGCAGCTGCCCAAAAACGCGCTGGTTGAAGTAGAGGTAATAGCAGAAAAGGAGTAAACTTAATGGACGCAAGCAAGTACGCGCCGGGGTACTACCCGGCGCCGGGTATACATAACAATTGGGTAAATAAGGACCATATTGAAAAGGCTCCGCTTTGGTGCAGTGTTGATATGCGCGACGGCAACCAGAGCCTTGTCATTCCGATGAGCCTTGACGAAAAGCTAGAGTTTTATAAAACTCTGCTTAAGGTGGGCTTTAAGGAAATCGAGGTCGGCTTCCCTGCCGCCAGCGATACCGAATATGAGTTTTTAAGAACCCTTATCGACAATAATATGATTCCCGACGATGTCACGGTACAGGTGTTGACCCAGTGCCGCGAGCATATAATCCGCAAGACCTTTGACGCCTGCAAGGGGGCGCCGAGCGCCATAATTCATTTTTATAACTCGGTAAGCGTAGCCCAGCGCGAGCAGGTTTTCCGTAAATCGAAGGAAGAAATAAAGAAAATCGCCGTAGACGGCGCTAAGCTTGTAAAAAGGCTGGCAAGCGAGTACGAGGGCAATTTCCGCTTTGAATATTCCCCCGAAAGCTTTACGGGAGCAGAGCCCGAATATTCGCTTGAAGTGTGCAACGCAGTGCTTGATGTGCTTGAGCCGTCGGAGACTAACAATGTCATCATAAACCTGCCGGTTACGGTAGAAATGAGCCTGCCGCACATATACGCAAGTCAGGTTGAATATATGAGCGAGAATTTAAAGTACAGGGAATTCGTAACTCTCTCGCTTCATCCGCATAACGACCGCGGAACCGGCGTAGCCGATACCGAGCTTGCCCTGCTTGCGGGAGCGGACAGGGTTGAGGGTACGCTTTTCGGCAACGGCGAGCGCACCGGTAACGTGGATATAATAACCCTTGCGATGAATATGTATTCCCACGGCGTAGACCCGAAGCTTGATTTTTCGGATATGCCGTCGCTTGTTAAAACATTTGAAAAATGCACCGGAATGAAGGTCGGCGAACGCGCGCCGTATGCAGGCTCGCTGGTATTCGCGGCGTTTTCGGGAAGTCATCAGGACGCGATTGCCAAGGGAATGAAATACCGTGAAGAAAATAAGCTTCACCGCTGGACCGTGCCGTACATTCCGATTGACCCGCAAGACATCAACCGTACATACGACGCCGATGTTATCCGCGTTAATTCCCAAAGCGGCAAGGGCGGCATAGGCTACCTTTTGGAGCACACCTACGGCTACTGCCTGCCTGCCGGTATGAGGGAGCATTTAAGCTACCTTTGCAAGGGCATTTCCGACCGCGGACATAAGGAGTTAAAGGCAAACGAGGTACTTGAAATATTTAAATCGCATTACTTCCTCGGGGATTCCGACCTTACTATTTCGGATATGAGCTTTTCAAGGAACGGCGATGAGGTCAATGCGACGGTCGTCTTCTGCAAAAACGGCGAAAAAACCGAGGTTAAGGCGGTCGGCAACGGCTCGCTTGACGCGGTAAGCAACGCGCTTAAATCCTTTGAAAAGACCGATTATCTGCTTGAAGTTTACACCGAGCACAGCATGCAGGAAAAGGGCTCGGGCAGTGTAGCCGCGGCTTACATAGGAATTAAGGATAAAAACGGAAATATGAGCTGGGGCGCCGGTACCGACACCGACATTATCCACGCCGGCGTAAACGCGCTGTTAAGCGCCTATAACAATATGAATTAAAGGAGGCCGCCTTATGGGAATGACCGTAACACAGAAAATTCTTGCCGCGCACGCGGGACTTGAAAGCGTTCAGCCGGGTCAGCTTATAAACGCAAGGCTTGATATTGTACTCGGCAACGATATAACCACGCCCGTTGCGGTAAACGAGTTTAAAAAAGCGGGGTTTGACAGGGTTTTTGATAAGGACAGGGTGGCGATTGTTCTCGACCATTTTGTACCTAATAAGGATATAAAGGCGGCAGAGCAGTCCAAAACCTGCCGTGAGTTTGCCTGCAACCACTGCGTAAGCCATTTTTACGATGTCGGTAAAATGGGTATTGAGCATGCGCTTCTGCCCGAGCAGGGCGTTGTCACCGCGGGCGACTGCATTATCGGAGCCGACAGTCATACCTGCACCTACGGTGCGCTGGGCGCCTTCTCGACAGGGGTCGGCAGTACCGATATGGCGGCCGGAATGGCAACCGGCAAGGCATGGTTCAAGGTGCCTTCGGCAATACGCTTCAACCTTTTCGGAAAGCTCCCCTCAAACTGCAGCGGTAAGGATGTTATTCTTACGATTATCGGTATGATAGGGGTTGACGGCGCGCTTTATAAAAGTATGGAATTCACGGGCAGCGGAGTTTCCGAGCTTTCTATGGACGACCGTTTTTGCATCTGCAATATGGCGATAGAGGCCGGCGCTAAAAACGGAATTTTCCCCGTGGACGAAAAAACGCTTGAATATATGAAGGGCCGCACCGAACGCGAGCCTGTAACGTACACAGCAGATGATGACGCCGAGTATGAAAGGACATATGATATAGACCTTTCAAAGATAACACCCACGGTAAGCTGTCCCCACCTTCCCGAAAACACAAAAAAGGCTTCCGAGCTTTCCGATGTAAAAATCGATCAGGTGGTAATCGGAAGCTGTACCAACGGCAGAATGGAGGATATGACGGCGGCGTACAACATTTTAAAGGGCAGAAAAATTGCCGACGGCGTGCGCTGTATAATAATCCCTGCTACAATGAATATCATGAGGGAATGTATCGAGCGCGGATATGTAACCGCCTTTATCGACGCAGGCGCGGTTGTTTCCACGCCTACCTGCGGTCCGTGCCTCGGCGGTTATATGGGAATCCTTGCAAAGGGCGAGCGCTGTATTGCCACAACAAACCGCAACTTTGTCGGCAGAATGGGACATGTTGAAAGCGAGGTATATTTAGCCTCGCCCCAAACGGCGGCGGCAAGCGCGCTTAAAGGCTACATAACCGAATATAAAGATTAAAGCAAACGCCGTATTAAGACGGCGGCAGAACGGAGACTTGATATGAACACAAGGGGAAAGGTTTTTAAATATCCCGATAATGTGGATACCGATGTTATAATTCCCGCGCGTTACCTTAACACACCCGACGCAAAGGAGCTTGCGCTTCACTGTATGGAGGATATTGATAAGGACTTTGTAAAGAATGTGCAAAAGGGCGATATAATGGTTGCGGGCTGGAACTTCGGCTGTGGCTCTTCAAGGGAGCACGCGCCGCTCGTAATTAAGACCTGCGGTACCGGCTGCGTTATAGCCAAAAGCTTTGCAAGAATTTTCTACCGCAACGCTATAAACATAGGACTGCCTATTTTGGAATGTCCCGACGCGGCGGAGGAAATTTCGGCAGACGACGAGGTTAATGTAGATTTTGATACCGGTGAAATTACCGATATAACCACAGGAAAAACCTATAAGGCACAGCCGTTTCCGCCCTTTATTCAAAATATAATAAGGTGCGGCGGACTGCTGGCATCACTTAAGGAGCAAAACGAAAATGACTAAGAATATCGCCGTAATAAGGGGCGACGGCATAGGCCCCGAAATAGTAAATCAGGCAATTGCGGTGCTTGAAAAGGTTGCGTCACTTTACGGTCACACCTTTAACTTTACCGATGTGGATATGGGCGGCTGTGCCATTGATAAATGGGGCGACCCACTGCCGCAGGAAATGCTTGAAAAATGCGTAAAGTCGGACAGTGTGATGTTAGGCGCTGTAGGCGGCGACAAGTGGAACGGCGTTCCCGGTGAAATGCGTCCCGAAAAGGGACTTTTACGCCTGCGCGCGGGAATGGGGGTTTACAGCAATAACCGCCCTGCAAAAATCTGGCCGCAGTTAAGCTCTGCTTCGCCGTTAAAGCAGTCGATAGTCGACAAGGGAATCGACTTTATAATAGTGCGCGAGCTTATAGGCGGAATTTATTTCGGCGAGCATAAAACAGACGAGAAAAACGGCGAAAGTCAGGCTATAGACATACTTTCCTACACCGAAAGCGAGATTGAGCGCATAGGCAGAATAGGCTTTGAAACCGCAAGAAAGCGCTCAAAAAGGCTTTGCTCGGTCGAAAAGAGCAATGTGCTTGATTCAAGCCGCCTTTGGAAGAAGGTTATGCACCGTTTAAGCGAAGAATATCCCGATGTTGAGCTTTCGGATATGCTGGTTGACAACTGCGCTATGCAGATTGTAAAAAATCCCGCGCAGTTTGATGTTATAGTGACCGAGAATATGTTCGGCGACATTCTTTCGGACGAGGCTTCTATGATTACGGGCTCTATCGGAATGATACCGTCTTCAAGCCTCGGGGACGGCTCCTGCGGTCTTTACGAGCCTATTCACGGCTCGGCGCCCGATATTGCGGGAAAGGATATAGCAAATCCGATAGGCACTATTCTTTCCGCCGCTATGATGTTAAGGTACAGCTTCGGGCTTGAGAACGAAGCGCAGGCGGTAGAGAATGCGGTCTCCAAAGTGCTTGATATGGGTTGCCGCACGGCGGATATAATGCCGTCCGACAAAGGGGAAGCGGAAAAATGCAGAAAGATAAGCTGCAGCGAATGCGGCAGACTTATAGTTGAAAATATAAAGAAACAGTAAAAGGGGATCAAAATGTTATTATCCGGAGCGGACATAATAGTAAAAACGCTTATTGAACAGGGCTGTGATACTGTTTTCGGTTATCCCGGAGGTCAGATTTTGAATGTATACGACTCGCTTTATAAATATCAGGACGAGTTAAAGCACATTCTCACCGCCCACGAGCAGGGAGCGGCTCACGCCGCCGACGGTTACGCAAGAGCGACAGGCAAGGTCGGGGTTGTAATCGCAACCTCGGGACCGGGAGCTACAAACCTTGTAACGGGCATTGCCACGGCGTATCTTGATTCGGTGCCGATGGTTGCAATCACAGGCAATGTAATGTCAACCCAGCTCGGAACCGACAGCTTTCAGGAAATTGATATTACCGGTATCACACTGCCGATAACCAAACACAATTACATAGTAGGCTCGGTAGAGGAGCTTGCCGATACTATTCGCGAGGCCTTCAGGCTTGCAGCGTCGGGAAGACCCGGTCCCGTGCTTATAGATGTGCCTAAGGATATTCAGATTGCCATGTGCGAATACGAGCCGCAGTCACCGGTTACGCCTGACGAGCGCAAGCCTGCCAAGGATGTAAGAATAGCCGAGGCGGCGGAATGTATAAATATGTCGGCAAGACCGTTTATCTATTTCGGCGGCGGACTTATAACCTCGTCCGCGCAGGAGGAAATGCTCACTCTTGCCGATTTAATCGACGCGCCGATAGGCTGCTCGCTTATGGGTATTTCGGGTATTCCGACCGACCATCCGCGTTTTCTAGGGATGCAGGGAATGCACGGGCATTACGCCTGCTCGATGGCAATGCATAAGGCGGACTGTATAATTTCCCTCGGCGTGCGGTTTAACGACCGCGTTACGGGCAACCGCGAAAAATTTGCAAGAAACGCAAAAATTATACATATTGATATTGACGGCGCCGAGCTTTCAAAAACCGTAACCCCTGCCCACGCAATGCGCGGCGATATAAAGCAGACGCTTAAAAAACTGCTTGATAAAGTAAAGAAGACAAGCCGCCCCGAATGGCAGAGCACGGTTGAAGTCCTAAAATCCGAGGAATATAAGACGCTTGACAGCCGCGACGGTATGACCCCGCGCAACGCGATACTTACCCTTAATAAGCATCTTAACGAAAACACTCCGGTTGCGACCGATGTAGGCCAGCACCAGATGTGGGCGGCGCAGAACCTTAATTTCCGCCGCAGCAGAAGATTCATTTCAAGCGGCGGACTCGGCACAATGGGCTTCGGCATGGGCGCCGCGATAGGCGCGAGTATAGCTTCCGGCGAGCGCGCGGTGCTTGTAACGGGCGACGGCAGCTTCGGTATGTGCTTAAACGAGCTTGCAACGGCGGTTTCCTACAAAACTCCGCTTGTAATTTTACTGCTTAATAACGGCGTTCTCGGAATGGTAAGACAGTGGCAGACCCTTTTCTTTGACCGCCACTATTCAAACACCGTGCTTGACAGAAAAACCGATTTTGTAAAGCTTGCCAAGGCTTTCGGCGCGGACGGCGAACGCGTTACAACCCCCGAGGAGCTTGATAAGGCGCTTAATACCGCGTTTAATACCGACGGACCCTATCTTGTGGAATGTATGATAGATAAGGACGAATTTGTACTTCCCATGCTGCCTCCCGGAGGTTCTATGGATGATATTATCGTAAAGGTGGGTGACTGATATGCCTGATTTTATAATAGCGGTGCTGGTTAGAAACCGTTTCGGCGTGCTTAACCGTGTTACAAGTATGTTCAGACGCCGCCGCTTTAACATCAAGTGTCTTACGGTAAGCGAGACTGAATCCCCCGAATATTCGCGAATTACGGTAACCTTTGAGGGTGACGGCGGAGCGCACGAAAAGCAGCAGCTTATCGACCAGCTTTATAAGCTTGAGGATGTCTGCTTTATAAAGGAGCTTGAAAACAAGTCGGCGGTAACGAGCGAGCTTTTGCTTATAAAGGTTAAAAACGATCCCGAGACACGCGCTCTTGTCCGCGATACGGCCGACGCCTTCGGCGCGGTCACTATGGACTACACCCGTGAGTCGGTAATAATGCAGATGACGGGCAGCAGCCGCAGGGTAAGCGCGTTTATCGACCTTATGCGCGACTATACAATACTTGAAATTTGCCGCACGGGCGTTGTTTCGCTCGAGCGAGGCAGCGAAACCATACGCAAAACCGAGCTATAACGGCAATAAAAATAAAAAACAGAAAGAGGTAAATTATTATGGCAAGAATTTTCTATCAACAGGACTGCGATCTTCAGAAGCTGAGCGGCAAGACGGTTGCAATCATCGGTTACGGCTCACAGGGTCACGCCCATGCCCTTAACCTTAAGGACAGCGGCGTAGACGTAATTGTAGGTCTTTACAAGGGCAGTAAAAGCTGGGCAAAGGCAGAAGCTCAGGGTCTTAAGGTTATGACCGCGGCAGAAGCCGCAAAGGCAGCCGATATTATTATGATTCTTATAAACGACGAAAAGCAGGCGGCGCTTTACAAGGAGAGTATCGAGCCGGGACTTACCGAGGGCAAGACCCTTGCCTTCGCACACGGCTTTAACATTCATTTCGGCTGCATTAAACCGCCGAAGAATGTCAATGTTATAATGATTGCGCCCAAGGGCCCCGGCCACACTGTAAGAAGCGAATATCAGGCCGGCAAGGGCGTTCCCTGCCTTATCGCGGTTGAGCAGGACGCTACCGGAGACGCGTGGGATATCGGTCTTGCGTATGCCCTCGGAATCGGCGGAGCGAGAGCGGGCGTGCTTGAAACCACCTTCCGCACCGAGACCGAAACCGACCTGTTCGGCGAGCAGGCAGTGCTTTGCGGCGGCGTATGCGCGCTTATGCAGGCAGGCTTTGAAACCCTTGTTGAAGCAGGCTATGACCCGAGAAATGCCTACTTTGAGTGTATTCACGAAATGAAGCTGATTGTAGACCTTATTTATCAGAGCGGATTTTCGGGTATGAGATACTCAATTTCCAACACCGCTGAATACGGCGATTACATCACAGGACCCAAGATTATCACCGACGACACCAAGAAGGCGATGAAGAAGATTTTAAGCGATATTCAGGACGGAACCTTTGCAAAGGACTTCCTGCTTGATATGTCATCAGCCGGCGCGCAGGTTCACTTCAACGCTATGCGTAAAAAGGCGAGCGAGCACCCGAGCGAGGTTGTAGGCGAGGATATCCGCAAGCTGTACAGCTGGAGCGACGAGGATAAGCTTATCAACAACTGATAGGCTTAGCCGCTCCTTAGATAGGCAGGTCAAGCCGCAGTCGGCTTGACCTGCCGCCTTAACCGAAAGGAGAAATTTCAGAATGAAAAGCGATTCTTTAAAAAACGGCGCACAGAACGCGCCGCACCGCGCGCTCTATCACGCGCTGGGACTGACCGATGAGGAAATCAGCCGTCCGCTTGTAGGTATTGTAAGCTCCTATAACGAGATTGTTCCCGGGCATATGAATATCGACAAGATAACCGACGCGGTAAAATTAGGCGTAGCTATGGCGGGCGGAACGCCGATAGTATTTCCTGCAATAGCCGTCTGCGACGGTATTGCAATGGGACACACGGGAATGAAATATTCCCTTGTAACCCGTGATTTAATAGCCGATTCAACCGAGGCTATGGCGCTTGCCCACGGCTTTGACGCCCTTGTTATGATTCCCAACTGCGACAAGAATGTTCCGGGACTTTTAATGGCGGCGGCGCGCGTAAATGTTCCCACCGTGTTTGTAAGCGGCGGACCTATGCTTGCAGGCCATGTTGACGGCGCCAAGACCAGCTTTTCCTCAATTTCCGAGGCGGTCGGCGAATTTAACGCCGGAAAGATTACCGAGGACAAGCTGCGTGAATACGAGTGTAAAACCTGCCCGACCTGCGGCTCCTGCTCGGGTATGTACACCGCAAACTCCATGAACTGCCTTACCGAGGCGCTCGGTATGGGACTTCGAGGCAACGGAACAATACCTGCGGTTTACTCGGCGCGTATTGAGCTTGCAAAGCACGCAGGTATGGCGGTTATGGAGCTTTTAAGGAAGAATATCCGTCCGCGCGATATTATGACTAAGGACGCAATATTTAACGCCCTTACCGTTGATATGGCGCTCGGCTGTTCTACCAACAGTATGCTGCACCTGCCTGCAATAGCGCACGAATGCGGCATAGAGATAAATCTTGATATCGCAAACGATATAAGCGCGAAAACGCCCAACCTCTGCCATTTGGCGCCTGCCGGCAGAACATATATTGAGGAGCTTGACGAGGCAGGCGGCGTATACGCCGTTATGAACGAGCTTAACAAAAAGGGACTTATAAACACCGACTGTATTACCGTAACCGGCAAGACCGTGGGCGAGAATATAAGCGAGTGTGTAAATCTTAATCACAATGTTATCCGCCCGATTGAGAATCCCTACAGCGAAACCGGCGGTATCGCGGTATTAAGGGGCAACCTCGCTCCCGAGGGCAGCGTTGTAAAGCGCTCGGCGGTGCTTCCCGAAATGCTGGTACATGAGGGACCTGCAAGGGTGTTTGACTGCGAGGAGGACGCGCAGGCGGCCATTAACTCCGGCAAAATCAAGCCCGGCGATGTAGTGGTTATCCGTTATGAGGGACCCAAAGGCGGACCGGGTATGCGCGAAATGCTCAATCCCACCTCGGCGATTATGGGTATGGGGCTCGGCAACAGCGTCGCCCTTATCACCGACGGACGCTTCAGCGGCGCCACGCGCGGCGCCTGCGTCGGACACATCACGCCCGAGGCGGCAAGCGGCGGCGTTATCGGCGTGGTAAAAGAGGGGGATATTATCAGCATAAATATCCCCGAAAACCGTATCGAGCTTAAGGTGGACGAGGATGAGCTCCAAGAAAGACTTAAAAATTTCGTGCCGAAAACGAAGGAACTTTCCGGCTATTTGAGACGGTATGCAGAATTGGTTTCGGGCGGCGCTTCGGGGGCAATTTTGAACTGAAATGGAAAGCAATTATTTAACCGACCTAAAAACAAGGCTTGATTCTCTTGCGGTTTTCAGGGGACTGCTCAGCGATCCTGTGCTGTCAGACTTACGCGATTATCTTGAAAATCCCACAGTCAGCGGCTATTCACGGTTTGTCGCAGGGCTTTACAACACGGCAGAGGGCGCTCTCGGCGGATATATAAAGGATCTCTGTGAAAACAGCGAAAACATATATGTCCGCACCGTGGGGCGCGGTATGCCGGTTCCCGAGCATATCAGCCGCTGTGTAAGCGAGGAGCTTGATGTGTTAAAGGAGGTATCCTCTCTTACCTCTGAAATACTGCGCGCCCCGCTTAGATTTCAGGGCTTTCTGCCCGAAATACCGCAGTCTGATGTTGACCTGCGGGAAAGCTTTGATTACAGGGTTAAAAATATCGGCCGCTACGGCTACGGAATTTATGCTAAAAACCGTATGTTTTATGTCGATGATGACGGCGGCGTAATACCGGTAAACAACCCCGACCCCACAAGGCTGTGCGACCTTGTCGATTACGAGCGCGAGCGCGGTATTATTATCGACAATACAC
>JAEDML010000153.1 GCA_016303035.1 Clostridiaceae bacterium
GCCTGCTGAAGCATTCCGCCTATCGAGCTTGCGGGGCGGCAGATTACCTCCGCCGCGACACCCGATTTCCACGCAAAGCCCAAAGCCGTCATACAGGTAGAAATAAAGGTCGGAAGAACAGACGGTATTTTTATGTGTACAAGTATACTGTACGGAGTCATACGGTATACCCGCGCCATTTCGAGCAGCTTTACATCGACATTTTCAATTGCTGTAAGAACGCTGTCCCAAACCATCGGCAGCACCATAAGAAAGCAAATAAATACGGGAAGAATTCCGCTTTTTATCCAAACGAGCGCAAGAATTATAAAGGACGCTACGGGAACCGCGCGCACCAGTCTTAAAATCGGCGATGTAAGTGCTCTGAACAATGCAAAGCGCGAGGATATTACCGCTCCTGCCACGCCTGCTGCAACACCCAACAAAAAGCCTGATATTATACGCAAAAGCGACATAAGCACCGAAAGCCAAAATGAGCCGTCACGGCAAAGTCTTGATAAAACAGAAAGGGTTGCCGCAGGCGAGGGAATTAAAATTTCCTGCTTTACGGCAACCGCGGCAAGCTGCCACACCGCGAGCCAAAACGCGGTGATGACAGCATACTTTAAAATCTTTTTACTTTGCTTCATAATAGAAGTTATCGTCCGGCAGCTCTCCGCCTACGCTTGCGGGCGACGCGTCAAACATAAACTTAAGATATGCCGACAAATCGGTTTTGAGCTCCTTGCCGTCCTCGAAAACAATGTTGCAGTACGGAATGGCGGCCTTTGCAATAGCGGCGGAGGCAACTATGCCGTATTTTTCGCAAAGCTGACCGGCAGTCTCGGTGTCGGAATTTACTGCCTTTACCGACTCGGCATAATCCTGCATAAACGCCTTTACCGCTTCGGGATTCTCCTTAAGGTATTCATCTCTTACCACAATACAGCCCATAACAAGCTTACTGTCACTTACCTTATCCCATTCGTCGTTGAAATCAAGCGCGATTTTGGCGCTTTTATCCTTAATGGTAATTGTGGTTGCAACCGGCTGCGGAGCGAGAACTATTGCATTCTCATTGGAAACAACGGTTGTAACGAGCTCCTCAGGCTGAGAAACAAATTTTACGGTAACATCGGTTCCTGCGGTAAGTCCGTTTTTAGAAAGAACATAATTGAGTATATATTCAGGATTTGCACCCTGACCGGTTGCGTAAACCGTCTTACCCTTAAGATCTGCAACCGAAGAAATTTCCTCGCCCTTTGTCACAAGGCAAAGTACCCCGAGGGTATTAACGGCAAGAACCTTAATTCCCTTGTTGGTCTTTTTGTAGAGCGTTGAAGCGAGGTTAGTGGCAACCGCCGCAATATCCGCTTCCTTGTTTACAAGCTTTGCAACGATTTCATCATTTGCCGCGGCAAGGTTGAAATTGTAGTTAAGCAGACCTTCGCCGTTATCCGCCTTATCCATTAAGGATACCATACCTACGCCTGTCGGACCCTTTAAGGCATATACATTGCAGTCAACATCAAGCTTTGAAAGCTCGGAAGAAACGGAGGAGACAGGCGCGCTGCTTTCATTCTTCGCAGTGCCGCATGCCGCAAAGGAAATAACCATTGCAAGCGCCATTAAAATACTAATTACCTTTTTCATAAATTTTCACCCTTATAAAAATTTTTTCCCGTGAAATCATACCGGCGTTTTCAAGCGCGTCAAGACTGCGGTAGAGACTTGCTCTGCCTATGCCGAGCATTCTTGAAAGCACGGTCATATTCACGCTGAGCCTAACAACCCCGTCTTCATCCGCACAGTTGATAAGGTAGCGGTAAACCGTATCCTCCGTACTGCCGCAGGAGACTATGCTCAGCTTTTTATTGAGAAAGCGTATCTTTTCCGAAAGAAAGGTTATATAATTTACGGCGGTCTGCGGATATTCTTTAAAAATACCTCGCAGCTCGCTTTCGGTTATAAAACGGATAACGCAGTCTTCCTCGGCGATTATTGTACTTACATATCTGTCTTCCCCGCTGAAGACGGCCGCCGCGCCGAAAGACATACCGGCTGAAAATTTTTTCATAACCATTCGGTTGCTGTTATCGGTAAACGCCGACGCGCTTCCGCTGACAATAAACCCTATGGCGTTTGAAAATTTTTCTGCCGAATAGATTGTCTCTCCCTTTTTAAAACGGCATTCAGCAGAAAAAGAAGAAATAATTTTATCTTTATCCTCCTGCTTTAAGCCGTCAAAAAGGAAAAAATCCTTCAAATCAGACATAGCCTACCTCAATTTGTCTCAAATGAGACACTTTTTAATTATTATACCATTAAAGCGAAGTTTGTCAAGTTTTTTTATAAAAAAGGGAATAATAAAACCGAGATTCCGCCGTAAAATCCGATTTTTTTCCATTTTGGGTGTTGACAAAACGGCGATATCCTTATATAATGTATAAGTCGCTTTAATAAACGGCTGTATAGCTCAGTTGGCTAGAGCATGCGGTTCATACCCGCAGTGTCATTGGTTCAAATCCAATTACAGCCACCATTCCGGCCCGGTGGTCAAGAGGCCTAAGACACCGCCCTTTCACGGCGGTAACACGAGTTCGAATCTCGTCCGGGTCACCA
>JAEDML010000017.1 GCA_016303035.1 Clostridiaceae bacterium
CCCTTCAATATCGTTATAAACCTTTTTTATTTCACTTTTTGAATAATTGTAACTCATAAATTACTCCCTTCAAACTTTAGCTTATTCAACCTTTTGCATAATATAATGATATAATAAAAACATTTTGTAAAGTTAATTTTGCATTTTTAATACTATATCTAATATGTATTAAATATTAAAACACAAAGCAATACTGATGTCAAGCCCACAGCCATATGATTCCATTGAATAATTTTTTTAACGCATATGTTTGTTTTACAAAAAGAATAATATTAAACAGGGACTGCAATTCAGCAGTCCCTGTTTATCAGTCGTTAAAGAAATCCTTAACCTTATCCATAAATCTCTTTCGCTTGTTGTAATTGTTTTCGCCGGTTTTGCCGTCAAACTCGCGCAGCTTTTCCTTTTGCTCCTTGGTAAGGTTCTTCGGAACCTCTACGGTTATTTTAACATATTCGTCGCCCTTGCCGGAATAATTAAGGCGTTGTATTCCCTTTCCGCGCAGCTTGAATTCATCCCCCGGCTGTGTGCCCTCGTGAATTGTAAATTTAACCTTGCCGTCAAGGGTCGGTACGGTGATTTCCGCACCCAGAGCCGCCTGTGCAAAGGTTATCGGTATTTCGCAGAAAACATCATAGCCGCGCCGCTCAAAAATGGGATGCGGTCTTACATTGACATTTATACGCAAATCTCCCGACGGACCGCCGTTTACACCGGCGTCACCGCCGCCGCGGATATTTATAACCTGACCGTCATCAATGCCTGCCGGTATATCGACGGTCTGCTCAACGGTATGGCGGATTCTGCCCTTACCTGCGCATATATGACATGGCTTATCGATAATTTTACCGCTGCCGTGGCAGTTATTGCAGACCTGTTGGGTTTGCATTACGCCAAACGGGGTGCGCTGAGTAGTTGCCACCTGTCCTGTACCGTGACAAACGGGACAGGTTTTCGGACTGCTTCCCTTTTCGGCGCCGCTGCCGCCGCATTCCTTACAGTTCTCGATTTTTGTCACACGCACGGTCTTGCGGCAGCCCTTTGCGGCTTCCTCAAAAGAGAGGTTGACGGTTGCCGCCGTATCGTTGCCGCGCCGAGGAGCGTTAGTATTATTGCGCGAAGAAGAACCTCCGAAGCCGCCGCCGAAAAAGGAATTGAAAATATCTCCGAGGTCGCCGAAATCCCCTGTAAAACCGCCGCCGAAGCCACCGCCGTAGCCGCCTCCTCCCGCTCCGAAATTGGGGTCTACACCCGCGTGTCCGAACTGGTCGTAGCGTGCGCGCTTTTCCTTATCCGAAAGCACCTCGTAGGCTTCGTTTACCTCTTTGAATTTTCTCTCGGCCTCTTTATCGCCGGGGTTTAAATCGGGATGGTACTTTTTTGCCGCTTTTCTGTATGCTTTTTTCAGCTCATCGTCGCTTACCGATTTATCAACGCCGAGAACCTCATAATAATCTCTTTTTTCGTCAGCCAAAGCAATTTCTCCTACAAAAAAATATGTAAAGCGTTCAGCGGACGGCCGAAACCGACCGCCGCTTCAAAATTTAATTATTTATTGTTGTTGTCGTCAACATCAGTATAGTCGGCTTCATAAACATTGGGGTCGCTGTTGCCGGCATCAGCGTTAGGAGCCTGCTGTGCGCCGCCTGCCGCTGCCTGAGCGTCGGCCGCTGCCTTATATACCTTTTCGCTTACGGCATAAATTTCTTTCTGCAGCTCCTCCTGCTTAGCCTTAATAGCCTCAATATCCTCGCCCTTGAGAGCTTCCTTTAAAGCCTCTTTTGCGGACTCGATCTTAGCCTTTTCATCTTCTGAAAGCTTGTCGCCGAACTCGCTTACCGTCTTTTCGGTCTGATAAATCATCTGATCCGCATTGTTGCGTACATCAACCGCTTCACGGCGCTTCTTATCCTCAGCGGCATAAGCCTCCGCCTCCTTAACAGCCTTATCAATATCGTCCTTAGACATATTGGTGTTGGAGGTAATGGTGATGTTGTTTTCCTTGCCTGTGCCGAGGTCCTTTGCCGAAACATGAACGATACCGTTCGCGTCTATATCGAAGGTAACCTCAATCTGAGGAATTCCGCGCGGAGCAGGTGCAATACCGTCAAGGTGGAATACACCGAGGGTCTTGTTATCCTTTGCGAACTCGCGTTCACCCTGAAGAACATGTACCTCAACCGAGGTCTGACCGTCCGCCGCGGTGGAGAATATCTGACTCTTCTTGGCAGGAATCGTGGTGTTACGCTCGATAACCTTTGTGGAAACGCCGCCCATAGTCTCAATACCGAGTGAAAGCGGAGTAACATCAAGCAGAAGCAGACCCTTTACATCGCCGCCGAGAACGCCTGCCTGAAGCGCGGCGCCGATAGCAACGCACTCGTCGGGGTTAATACCCTTAAAGGGCTCGCTGCCCATAAAGTTCTTAACAGCCTCCTGAACGGCAGGAATTCTTGAAGAACCGCCGACCATAAGAACCTTGTGTATCTCGCTCTTGTCAAGTCCCGAATCGGAAAGCGCCTGACGGACAGGACCCATTGTTGCGTCAACAAGATCAGCGGTAAGCTCGTTGAATTTAGCCCTTGTAAGGGTGGTTTCAAAGTGCTTAGGTCCAGTTGAATCTGCCGTGATAAAGGGCAGGTTTATATCGGTAGAGCTCATACCCGAAAGGTCGATTTTTGCCTTTTCAGCCGCTTCCTTAACACGCTGCATAGCCATTTTATCGCCCGAAAGGTCGATACCCTGCTCTGCCTTGAATGTATTTACAATATAGTCCATTATGCGCTTATCGAAGTCGCCGCCGAGACGGTTGTTACCTGCCGTGGCAAGAACCTCCTGAACGCCGTCGCCCATCTCAATAATGGAAACATCAAAGGTACCGCCACCGAGGTCGTAAACCATAACCTTTTGGTCGTCTTCTTTATCTATACTGTAAGCAAGGGCTGCGGCAGTAGGCTCGTTTATAATACGCTTAACATCAAGTCCCGCAATCTTACCGGCGTCCTTTGTAGCCTGACGCTGTGCATCGGTAAAGTAAGCGGGAACGGTGATAACCGCTTCGGAAACCGTCTGACCGAGATATGCCTCGGCGTCGGCCTTTAATTTCTGAAGAATTATAGCCGATATTTCCTGAGGGGTGTATTTTTTACCGTCGATTTCAACGGTGTGGGCTGTACCCATTTCACGCTTTATAGAACTGATTGTCCTTTCGGGGTTGGTGATAGCCTGGCGCTTTGCAACCTGACCTACCATTCTCTCGCCCGTCTTTGAAAAAGCAACAACCGACGGGGTGGTTCTTGCGCCCTCTGCATTGGCGATTACTACCGGCTCGCCGCCCTCCATAACCGCAACGCAGGAATTTGTTGTACCTAAGTCAATACCAATAATTTTTCCCATAATAAAATCCTCCTGAAGATATTCTTCTTAAAATATATTTTATGTTTTAATTTGCTACTTTAACCATAGCGTGGCGAATAACCGTATCGCCTATTTTATAACCCTTTTGCAGAACCTCCGCAATAGCGTTATCGCCTAAATTCTCGTCCTCGATATGCATTACCGCTTCGTGAAGATTTGGGTCAAAGCTGTCGCCTACCGCCGCAATTTCGGTTATACCGAGCTTTTCGGCAAGGGCTTCGAACTGCTTGACTATCATCTCAACACCCTTTAAATATTCGGGGCTTTCCTTATCCGCCGCCGCGGCGCGCTCAACATTGTCAAGAATCGGCAAAAGCTGTTTTATGACGCCTGCCTTTGCATATTCGGCAACTCCGTTTTTCTCACGCTCGGTACGCTTTTTGTAATTGTCGAACTCGGCGGCTGTGCGAAGCAGAAGGTCGTTTGTTTTATCGTACTGAGCCTGCAGCTCTTCAATCTGCGCATCCTTTTTTGACTTCTTTTTCTCACTCTTTTCCGCCTTTGGCTCCTCAGCCTTTTCGGGGGCTGTACAGGCAGCCTCGGCTTCTTGCTTTTTTTCTTCTGACACGAAATCACTCCTCCATATCTTTAAGCGCGGCTGACATAATATCCGTCAGTCTGCGCGATATATATTCAATGCTCGGCATAACCTGCTCATACGAAATGCGGTTGGGAGCTATAACCCCTATCGCT
The DNA here is from genome assembly GCA_016303035.1 of Clostridiaceae bacterium. Lineage (GTDB taxonomy): Bacteria > Bacillota > Clostridia > Oscillospirales > Acutalibacteraceae > UBA737. The sequence continues at coordinate 4,111 of JAEDML010000017.1, forward strand.
CCGCGGTAGTTTTTATTGTCCCCGAATTTCGCGGCAATAACGGTATCGGTTTTAAGTTCTTTATAACCGGTATCACTACCGAAGACAACTCCAACCCCGTCAGGTATGTCGTTTAGCATCATAAGTATGGGATCACGTCGTTTTACAAGGGTTAAAATACGCTGAGCGGTATCCTCGTCCGCGCATATATTGTAAAGACAGGACTCTCCGCTTAAATTAACCGAACGGCTCTCAATCTCACCCGCCATTTCAAAGACTGCGGTAAACAGCGGCATAAGAATAAATGAATCAATTCCTGCCGAAGCCGCTACGCTTTGCATATACGCCTTTGTAAGCTCTGTTACAGGTCTTCCGTTTATCGCTTCAAAACAGATTTCCTTAAACCTTTTATAAAGCTCCGTTGTAAAGCCTAAGCCCAAACGGAAAATACGGCTACGCGCCCTGCCGTCGCTTGTTATAAGCAGCAGCATTGCCGAATGGTTGCTTACAGGGATAAGCTCGGTTTTTCTTATCTCGGCTGCTTTCTCGGCAACATAACAGGTAATCGCAGGCAGTCCCGTAAGGTCTGAAAGAATCTTGCCTGCGAGGGCAGGTATCTGCTCAGGATCACAGTAAATATCGGAAAGGCGGCTGTCAATAAAGTTTTTGGCGCTTGCAGTTATCTGTGCAGGCTGCATAAGCGAATCAACATAGAATTTGAATCCGTTGCTCGTAGGTACGCGTCCTGCCGAGGTGTGGGGCTGTTCTAAAAGACCCAACTCACAAAGCTCGCTCATTTCATTGCGCAGCGTTGCCGACGACGGAGCATTATCTATCAAACCCGTGAGAAGCTTAGAGCCTACCGGCTCGCCTGTCTCAATATATGCCCGAATTACGGCGGCAAGCACCGCTCGCTTTCTCGGACTAAGCTCCATCGTTATCCCTCCGTTCTGAGAATTTTCAGGTTTTAGCACTCTATGCTTTCAAGTGCTAACGATTATTATTATATGCGGTTTTTCTGAAAAGTCAATAGATTTTTAAAATATTTTTTGACTTTTCCTGACCTTTTACAATTTATTCATATTTTGGCATAAAAAATCCCTTTGAACGAGGTTACAAAGCCCCATATTCAAAGGGAAAAATAAATTATTCGATTTTTTCCTGCGGCAATCTTCTGTAAAGCTTCGTGGTTTCAAAAATAATTCCCGCAAGCCAGTCATTTATACAGCCCGAATCTATACGCCACTGCCAGTTGCCTTCGGGAACCGACGGCGTGTTTATCCGTGCGGAATTATCGAGACCTAAAAAGTCCTGCATTTGAAAAATTGCCGTGTCGGACGCAGTTGCCATAGCAGACTTAATAAGCGCCCAGTTAAAACTTTCATCATTAGAGATACGCAGATATTTACGCATAAATTCAAGCTCCGATTCGGGAGCGGAATTTAAAAAGCCTATTGCCGTGTCGTTATCGTGCGTGCCTGTATAGACAACGCTGTTTTTCGCTATGTTGTGGGGCAGATAGGCGCTGTCTGCCTCGGGGTCGAACGCGAACTGCAAAACCTTCATACCGGGAAATCCGGTATATTCAAGCAGCTTATAAACATCATCGTCAAGCGTTCCGAGATCTTCGGCAATAATATTAGGTCTGCCGAGTTTTGAAAACACAGCGTCAAAGAGTTTCTCCCCCGGTCCCTTTACCCATTTACCGTTTACCGCTGTTTTATCACCGTAGGGTATACTGTAAAAGGCAGAAAATCCGCGAAAGTGATCAATTCGCACAACATCATATAGCTTAACGGAATATCTTATGCGGTTAAGCCACCACTTATAGCCGTCCTTTTCCATATAGTCCCAATCATACAAAGGGTTACCCCAAAGCTGGCCGTCATCGGAAAAAGCGTCGGGCGGACAGCCTGCAACGGCTCTTGGACAGAGATTCTCATCAAGCAAAAACTGTTTCGGCGAAGCCCAGACATCGGCGCTGTCATACGCCGCATATATCGGAATATCGCCTATTATGTAAACGCCGTTTTTATTGGCGTATTTTTTAAGCATAGTCCATTGGCGGTAAAAAAGATACTGCTGCATTTTATAAAAATCAATTTCGTCGCAAAGCTCCGCCCTTGCCTGCTCGATATATTCGGGAACGCGGAATTTCAGCCCGTCACGCCATACATCAAAGCTCGCCCCGTTAAGCGAATCCTTAATTGCCATAAACAGCGCATAATCGTCAAGCCAATATGCATTGAATTTGCAAAAAATTCCGTAATCCTGCGGTACGGATTTTTTAAAGCGGCCGTACGCCTTGCGAAGAATTGTAAAACGGTTGTTGTAAAGCGTTTCATAATCCACCGCCGAAGGTGATTTTCCCCAGTCAAACGCTTCTATCTCCTGTGTTTCAAGGAGATTTTCTTCAACCAACATATCAAGGTCAATAAAGTAAGGATTACCGGCATACGCCGAAAAGGATTGATAAGGCGAATCCCCGAAACCCGTTGTGCCTACCGGCAGCATCTGCCAATAGGTCTGCCCTGATTTTTTTAAAAAGTCCACAAATCGGTAGGCTTCGCGCCCCAGCGTTCCTATACCGTATTTTGAGCCAAGGGAAAACACCGGCATAAGTATACCGCTTGTTCTCATCGTTGCACCCCCATACTTAAAAAGGTTGTCCCGACAGCTGTCGGGGCAACCCGTAATTTGCCGAAAAAAGATTAGATTTCAGCGAAGTACTTGATTGTACGAACCATCTGGCTTGTGTAGCTGTTCTCGTTATCATACCAAGAAACAACCTGTACCTGATAGGTATCGTCATCAATCTTTGTAACCATGGTCTGTGTAGCGTCAAACAGTGAACCGTAGGTAATACCGATGATATCGGAAGAAACCAGCGGCTCCTCGGTATAACCGAAGGAAGCAGAAGAAGCAGCCTTCATAGCAGCGTTGATGCTTTCAGCGGTAACATCCTTACCCTTTACAACAGCAACAAGAATGGTTGTAGAACCGGTCGGTACGGGAACACGCTGTGCAGAACCGATAAGCTTGCCGTTGAGTTCGGGAATTACCAGACCGATAGCCTTTGCAGCACCGGTAGAGTTAGGAACAATGTTAACCGCAGCGGCGCGTGCACGGCGAAGGTCGCCCTTTCTGTGAGGACCGTCAAGAACCATCTGGTCGCCTGTGAAGGCATGAACGGTGGTCATAATACCCGAAACGATGGGATAAGCCTTGTTAAGGGTATCAGCCATAGGAGCAAGACAGTTGGTTGTGCAGGAAGCGGCGGAAATAATCTTGTCATCCTTTGTAAGGGTCTTTTCGTTTACGCTGTAAACGATTGTCGGAAGATCCTTACCGGCAGGTGCGGAAATAACAACCTTTTTAGCGCCGGCGTCAATATGAGCCTGAGCCTTATCCTTAGAGCAGTAGAAGCCGGTGCATTCAAGAACAACATCAACACCGATTTCACCCCACGGAAGATCCGCAGCGTTCTTTTCTGCATAAATCTTGATTGTCTTACCGTCTACGGTAATGCTGTCTTCTCCGGCAGTAACCTTATCTGCAAGAGCATATCTGCCCTGTGCAGAGTCATACTTAAGAAGATGAGCAAGCATTGCGGGGCTGGTAAGATCGTTTATTGCAACAACCTCATAACCCTCTGCGCCGAACATCTGGCGGAATGCGAGACGGCCGATACGGCCAAAACCATTGATAGCAACTTTAACCATTGGAAAAACCTCCTAATATTTTTACTTTTACTATTTTACCCCATTTATATACATTTTTCAAGATATTTTGTTTAAAGTTTAACAATTTTTTTATTTTTCATTAAAATTGGTATAATAAACACATAAACGGAGGTATAAAAATGCCCTTTTTACCCAAAAGCCGCGAGCGCTATTTCGCCGCTCTGCGAAACTACATTCATCTGTCGGTAAACCGCAGCGGTATTTCTTTAAAGCACTGCGAGCTGTACAGAAAAATTATACTTGCCGAAATTTTCTGCCTTGAAAGGAAAAAAGAGCCTGCCGACATAATAAGGATTACCGATTCCGTTTTGGGAGCCGCCGTTATACTGCTTTTAAGAAAAGGAATATGGCTATCCACCGAATTAGGCGGCAAAGGAACATATATGCTGGATATTAAAAACTATACCGCGCTGCTTTTAGAAATTTGCAGAGGCTGTAAAACCGACGGCTGTAAAATAACCGTAAAAGTAACGGAATCGGCGGCCTTTGTTGTGTCGGAGGGCGGCGAATGTACAAAAACGCTTGAACAGCTCGCCAAAAGAATAGGGGCTGTACTCTTTAAACTTACCGATGAAAAAAAGACGGCATTAAAAATAGCATTGACCGAAACCGATTTGCCGCCTGTATCCTTTCGTGAAGACTGGCAGCTTGTAACCGACCGCCTTTCACAAGCGAGAGTTTTTCTGTGTTAATTGAGATTATCTATAACCGCCTCGGCGCACCTTAACCCGTCTGCCGCGGCGGACATTATTCCGCCGGCATACCCTGCGCCCTCTCCGCAGGGATAAAGCCCGTCAACCGAAACGCTTTCAAAGCTTTCGCCGCGCAGAATCCTTACAGGTGACGAGCTTCGGGTTTCGGGTGCCGTAAGCACCGCCGACTTATCGGCAAAGCCGTGAATTTTTTTATCAAATTCCAAAATTCCCTTTTTAAGGCTTTCGCATATAAATTCGGGGAAAATTTCATTTAAATCCGTGTAACAAGTACGGGGCTTTACCGTCGGTTTTACCCTGCCGCTTGTTTCCGATTCGCCGAATACAAATCTTCCCACGGTACTTACAGGCACCGCCCCCTTACCGGCTTTAAAAGCCCTTTGCTCAATCATACGCTGAAAACGGCACCCTTCAAGCACATCGTCGCCCGGAATATCGGACGGGTCAATACCTACAAGCAACGCGCTGTTGGCATTTATTCCGTTTCGATTGCTGTTGCTCATACCGTTTACGGCAATACCGCCCTGCTCGCTTGAAGCGTTAATTACCTCGCCGCCCGGGCACATACAAAAGGTGTAAACTCCCCTGCCGTTCGGCAGATGAACCGCAAGCTTGTAATCTGCGGCGCCGAGCGCCGGGTGATTCGCAAAATCCCCGTAAAGCGCGCGGTTTATATCGCTTTGCAGATGTTCTATGCGAACTCCCGCCGAAAAGGGCTTTCGTACCATATCAACGCCTTTTTCTTTAAGCATTTCAAAGGTGTCCCTTGCGGAATGTCCCGTCGCTAAGATAACCCTGTCACTCGGTATTTTTTCGCCGTTTACATATACTGCGGTTACCCTGCCGTCGGTAATTTCAATATCCTCAAGCAGGCTTTCAAAGCGGATTTCTCCCCCGAGCGAAATTATTTTCTTCCTCAGATTTTTTACCACCGTTTTCAGAATATCGGTGCCTATATGAGGTTTTGCATCGGTTAATATGCTTTTCGGCGCGCCGTATTCCGCAAAGCATTCAAGCACGGCGCGACACCGGATATCCTTTATTCCGGTATTAAGCTTACCGTCGGAAAAGGTTCCGGCACCGCCCTCGCCGAATTGAACATTTGAGTTGACGCACAGTTTTCCTCCGTCAAAAAAGCGGTTTACATCCTTAGTTCTTGAATCGACATCTTTTCCGCGTTCAAGGACTATCGGACGAAGTCCGGCAACGGCAAGCGACAGCGACGCGAATATACCGGCAGGGCCGAAGCCTACAACTATCGGTCGGTTTTTAACCGATACAGCGGCCTTTTTCCATTTATATTCTTTCCTTTCAAAAATCTGTGCGTTTTTACATCTGCGAACGGCATTTGTCTCATCCGTTTTCAGTTCTGCCGTTACCGAACAGCAGAAATGCACATTATCCTTATGCCGCGCGTCGACCGATTTACGGTAAAGCGCGGCGCTTTTAACCTCGTCCGTCTTTATATGAAGCGCTTTTGCGACCGTGGGCGCGAGGTTATCAAAATCCGTATCAAGCGGAAGCTTCAGATTATTTATTATTATCATTTTAAATCACCGATATAGGACATTATACCGTCGGCGGCGCACATAGCGCTTGACCACGCCCATTGAAGGTTAAATCCTCCGCAGTCGCCGTTAATATCGAGTATTTCACCGACGGCGAAAAGACCCTTATCCTTTTGCGACATCATACTTTTAGGCGAAAACTGAGAGGTATCAAGTCCGCCCGAGGTTACCTGTGAATTTATAAAGCCCGTGTTTCCGGTCACTTCAAAGCACATATTTTTAATAACCCCTGCCACTGTTTTTAAGACACCGATATTAAGCGAAGCTGCCGAATCCGACAGCTTACAGCCGCACATTTTTAAAATAATCTGACCGAGTCTTTTATTTAGCATACCCGTGAAAAACTCGTCAAGATTACGGTCTTTAAGCAACCCTGCCCGTTCTGTAAGGATATCACACAAGCCGTTAAAATCGGTTTCGGGCAGTAAATCAAGCGAAACGGTATATTTTTTATTTTCAGATATTTCTCCCGATACCTGAAGTATCGGCGGTCCGGAAAGTCCGTAATCGCAGAAAAGCACCTCTCCGTACTCCCGTCTTACGGCTTTGCCGTCGCTTTTAAGCGTTACTGCGGCGTTTACCTTTATCCCCTTTAGTTGTCTTACCGTATCGGCAGGTGTTTTAATCTGAACTATCGCAGGTCTCATCCCTACGGTTTTATAGCCCTTGGTTTTTAATATGCGCAGAATACCGCCGTCACATCCGAGCCTGTCGCCGCCCGAAAGCAGACCTGCCGCCGCCACGACGGCAGACGCGCAAAACACGCCGGAGTCGGTCACAGTCTCATAACCGCTCTTCTTAAAGAAAATATCGGTGACGGCACAGTCGGTTAAAACCTCTATACCGAGCTTTTCACACTCAAACCTAAGCGAGTCAACAACAGAGGGTGCCTGTAACGAAGCAGGGTAAGCCTTGTCCCCTTCAAATATGAACGGCACGCCTATGCGGTAAAAAAATTCCTCCGCTATGTGTCTGCCGTATTTTTCAAGCGCGTATCTGCAAAATTCTGTATCCTTTCCGTGATAATGGCTTAAAGAAATATCCTTGTTTGTTATATTACAGCGGCCGTTGCCGGTTATTGCGAGCTTTTTGCCGACGCGCGGAAGCTTTTCAAGCACTAGAACCGAAAGCTCCGGCTTTTTTTGCTTTAAGCATACTGCCGTGCAAAGCCCCGAGGCTCCGCCGCCGATTATAATGACATCTCTTTTCATATCAGTGCCGTTCTTCCTTATTTGAATACTGCTCGCAGAATCTTGCGGAAAAGGAGATCGGCTCGTTTGCTGCGTAAAGGTGGGATAAATCGCCGAAGCCGTTGCAGCGAAAATAAGCCGCGCCCTCCTCCCGTTCCTCGGTTATAAGGGTTGTAACCGAGGTCGGAAGCGCAACAAAGCCCTGCCATAAAACAATCGGTGAAATGCCGAGAATATGCGAAAGCAGTACACATTCTATTCCGAAATGACAGAAAAACGCAACGGTATCATTATTAGGTTTTAGCGCTTTATATATATTACCGTCACGCTTATAACCGTGCTTTTCAAGCAGACTGTCGAGCTCCCGACAGACATTTTCGTAAAGCGGCTCAACATTTCCGCTCTGCATAAGCTCGGTTTTAAGCCAGTTATCCTTATCGTAAAAATCAGTATTTTTTGTCCAGTATGACGGCATAAGGTCCCACGGTATACTCTCCCCACCGTCGGCAGGATTTATGATATGTGCAGGAAATTCCTGAAGCCAATCGAGTATTTCGGCATCCCTGCCGAACTTTTTAAGAGTAGGCGCCGCCGTTGCCCTTGCTCGGCCGAGCGGCGAGCAGTAAAAATAATCGACCGGCAGCTTGCCGATTCTCTCGGACAAAAGCTCTGCCTCCCTGAAACCCTTTTCAGTAAGTGAATCATTGACATAATCAGGGTCGCCGTGGCGTATTATTAAAAGCTTCATATAGGTCTCCGTTCCTCCGTTTTTCGGTGCTGATTTTTAATATTATTGTATTGTTTTT
>JAEDML010000018.1 GCA_016303035.1 Clostridiaceae bacterium
AGGCGGGCGCGCAGGTAGTGCTGATATCCGGCTATGACGGCGGTACGGGAGCCGCGCCGCAAAGCTCAATTCACAACGCGGGTCTGCCGTGGGAATTAGGCCTTGCCGAGGCGCATCAGACCCTTATAAAGAACGGACTTCGTACAAGGGTAATTCTTGAAACCGACGGTAAGCTTATGAGCGGCCGCGATGTAGCGATAGCCGCGGCGCTCGGCGCAGAGGAGTTCGGTTTTGCCACCGCTCCGCTTGTTACCATGGGCTGTATTATGATGCGCGTCTGCAATCTTGATACCTGCCCCTGCGGTGTAGCGACCCAAAATCCCGAGCTTCGCAGGCGTTTTTGCGGCAAGCCGGAATATGTAATGAACTTTATGCTGTATATCGCCGAGGAGCTGCGCGAAATTATGGCGTCGCTGGGTATTCGCTCGGTTGAGGAGCTTGTAGGGCGTACCGACCTTTTAAAGGTAAGGGAAAAGAGCGTCACAAAGCGCGCCGAAATGGCGGATTTGTCGCAAATTCTCTGCAAGACCGAGGATATTCCTCAGAGCGAGAAGCACTTTAACCCTCAAAACATTTACGATTTCCACCTTGAAAACACCGTTGACGAAAGCACTATTATTCCGGAGTTTGAAAGGGCACTCAAGGCTAAGAAGCCTAAGAAAATCAGTATAGATATTTCAAGCACCAACCGTACTCTCGGTACCATTTTCGGCTCCGAAATAACGCGTAAATACAAAAATACCCTTGAAGACGACACCTATATTATTGAGTGCCGAGGCGGCGGAGGACAGTCCTTCGGCGCGTTTATACCCAAGGGTCTTACAATGCGGCTTGAGGGCGACAGCAACGATTATTTCGGCAAGGGACTTTCGGGCGGTAAGCTTGTTGTATATCCGCCTAAGGGGAGCACCTTTAAGGCAGAGGAAAACATTATAATCGGTAATGTGGCGCTTTACGGCGCGACCTCGGGCGAAGCGTACATTAACGGTATCGCAGGCGAACGCTTCTGCGTGCGTAATTCGGGGGCATACGCCGTATGCGAGGGCACGGGCGACCACGGCTGCGAGTATATGACGGGCGGCAGAGCGGTCGTATTAGGACCCACCGGCAAGAACTTCGCCGCAGGTATGAGCGGCGGTATTGCCTATGTTCTTGATGAAAATCATGATTTTTATTTAAGACTTAATAAAGAGCTTGTAACTATGAGCGGCGTTACCGAAAAACACGATATTGAAGAACTGCGCTCTATGATTGAAAGGCATGTAGCCGAAACAGGCTCCGAAAAGGGCAAGAAAATTCTTTGTGATTTTACAGTCTATCTGCCTTCATTTAAGAAGATAATGCCTAACGATTACAGCCGTATGCTCAAAGCCATAAGCCGCTTTGAGGAAAAGGGACTTAAACGCAAGGAAGCCGAGCTTGAAGCTTTCTATTCTATGAAAGGTTAAGGAGGGGAAACGAGTTATGGGTAAAGCTACAGGTTTTATGGAATTTGACAGAAAAAGCAATACTGCAACCGCGCCGTCCGAGCGCATAAAGAATTTTAACGAGTTTCACGCCTCCTTGCAGAAAAGCGAAAGGCAGAAGCAGGCCGCGCGCTGTATGAACTGCGGAGTACCCTTTTGCCAGTCGGCAATGAAGCTCGGCGGAATGGTTTCGGGCTGTCCGCTTCACAATCTGATTCCTGAGTGGAATGATGAAATTTATAACGGTAATTGGGAGCACGCGCTGTCCCGACTTACAAAGACGAACAGCTTTCCCGAGTTTACGGGCAGGGTGTGCCCCGCGCTTTGCGAGGCCGCCTGCTCCTGCGCACTTTATGACGACGCAGTAACGGTTAAGGAAAACGAGCTTGCAATTATAGAATACGGCTTTAAAAAGGGACTTATAAAGCCTCAAAAAGCAGAGGTTTCTACCGGTAAGCGCGTGGCGGTTATCGGCTCGGGACCGGCAGGGCTTGCCTGCGCCGACCGTCTTAATCACCGCGGGCATTCGGTTACTGTTTTTGAAAAGGACGACAGAATAGGCGGACTGCTTATGTACGGAATACCCAATATGAAGCTTGAAAAGCAGATTGTTGACCGCCGCGTAAAGCTGATGAAGGACGAGGGCGTTGAGTTTGTAACGGGCGCCGATGTCGGCGCGAATATAAGCGCAGAGGATATAATGCGCGATTATGACGCCGTAGTGCTTTGCTGCGGAGCCGGAAATCCGCGTGATTTAAAGGTTGAAAACCGCGACGCAAACGGTGTTTATTTTGCGGTGGATTTTCTTAAATCCACTACCAAAGCACTTCTTGATAACGGACTTACCGAGGGTTATATTTCGGCAAAGGATAAAAATGTGGTAATCGTCGGCGGAGGAGATACCGGAAACGACTGCGTAGGAACAAGCATACGGCACGGATGCAAATCGGTTATTCAGCTTGAAATGATGCCTAAACTCCCCGAAAGCCGCACGCCGTCAAACCCGTGGCCGCAATACCCCCGTGTTTTAAAGACCGACTACGGTCAGGAGGAGGCAATTGACCGCTTCGGTGATGATCCGCGCGTTTACTGCACCACCGTTAAGAGCCTTATTAAGGATAATGAGGGCAATCTTACGGGTGTTGTAACCGTAAAGCTAAAGCCAGAAAAGGATACGGAAACCGGAAGAACGGTTATGAGCAAGATTGTAGGCAGTGAAGAAACGCTTGACTGTGAGCTGCTGCTTATAGCCGCCGGATTCTTAGGACCCAAGCCGTATGTAGCGGAGGCTTTCGGCGCGGACTGTAACAGCCGCAGCAATATTGCCACCGCAGACGGCAGCTACGCGACAAATATTCCCGGTGTTTTCACCGCAGGAGATATGCACAGGGGGCAGTCGCTTGTTGTCTGGGCTATTACCGAAGGCCGCAACGCCGCAAAGCAGGTAGACGAATACCTTATGGGGTATACCAATTTAGTATGATAAAAAAGCAATCCGCCGCTCCATTTTAAGAGCGGCGGATTGTTTTTTACAATATTACCGGCTGAAGCTGACGGCCGAGGAGCGCTTCTTCAACCGTTTTGGGTATAAGCGAAAAATCGCAGACGAGCGAGTTATTTTTACCTAAAGGATCATCCTGCCTGTACGGCACAAAATAGATGTTGTTTGTATTGTGAAGCAGACCTATGTTTTTAGCAGAGGCTCCTAGCGCGTCATTTGTGGCGATTGCCAGAACCACCGGCTTGTTGTTTCTAAGGTGCGCCTTTACCGACATTGTAACCGGCGTATCGGTTATTCCGAGGGCGGTTTTTGCAATTGTATTTCCTGTGCAGGGAGAAACTACGATAATATCCAAAAGGTTTTTAGGACCTATCGGCTCAGCAGATGCGATATCGTGTATAATTCTCTCTCCGCATATGTCTTCAACTTCCTTTATAAGGTCAGAAGCCTTACCGAACCGAGTATCGGTGCGGTATACAATATCCGACATAATCGGTTTTATTTTTATATCAAACGCCGCAAGCTCTTTAAGTGCCTCCACAGATTTTTTTATGGTACAAAAAGAACCGCATAACGCATATCCCAATGTAATGTCTTTCATTCTGTTCCCCTCTTTAATTATATGAGTTTATCAGCTCTGTAATTGTCTTTGAAAGTATGTTTCCTGCTGTTTGCGGCGCAACGATTCCGGGTAAGCCCGGCGCCTTTATCGCTTTTATTCCGGCGTCTGTCGCGGCGTCAATGCTGAATCCGCCTTTTGAGGAAAGATCTATTAAAAGACTGCTGCCGCTGCCTTTAAGAGCCGTGTCGCTTATCACCTTTACATCAACGGTGTTAAATATTATATCGTAATCAAGATTGCCGAAATTAAGGTTGCCCGTATTAACGGAATTAAAGCCGAGTGCGTCAAGCAGCGCAAAATCCGCGGGCTTGCGCGCGCTTACTGTCACCTTGCAGCCCATGGCTTTAAGCCTGTCGGCAAGTATTTTGCCGACCCTGCCGTAGCCTACCACCAAAACGCGGCTTTGCCACAGCGTGTAGGGGGTATTCTCAATTGCAAGCTTTATTGCTCCCTCCGCAGTCGGAACAGCGTTTAACAGGGAATAGCTGTCAAGCGCGCCGTAATCAATGCAGTTTAAATTTTCAAACCGATAGTTGCAGCACAGCACCAGCTGATTGCGCGAAAGTCTGTCGGCTATGTCGGAAAGCAGTATTCTCCTGTGCGTAAGCGGAGTGTATACCGTCTTTTTATCCTTTGTGGTAGGAACCGGAAAAACCACCGCTATGCTGTCTTCGACAGAGCCGCAGTCGTTCTCGTAAAGTCCTATGGTATCCACCGCGTAATTAGAAGCGGTAAGCTCTCTTTCAACGACCTTCAAGCGGTCGTCTCCGCCTATTACGGTAATCTTTTTCATCGTTATCACACCTAATAAAAATAAGCGCCTATGCAGTTACACTACATTTTATGGCGCTTATCAAGGTTTAGTTACCGATATTTTGTTTTGTTTTTTCAATAAGCCTTTCCCGCGTGTTTTCATTTGGGTCAAGCACTACCGCTTTACGGAGCTTTTCAAGCGTTTCGCCGACTTTTTTGCCGCTGATTCCTAATTTTTCAAGGTCTTTTCCGTTTATTGCAAGCTCTTTTGTTTTATATGGCTCGCGGTTTATGATAATTTCGTTAAACATTCGTTTTTCTTCCGATATATCATTGCCGATGGCGGTCTGCAGCACAAGAAAATCCGCGAAAATTTCAGGCGAGGTTTTAAATAATAAATTTTTTATATCGGCTTTAACTTTTATTACGGTACTGTTGGCAATCAGCATTTTACGGCAGTATTCCTTTGTCTTGTTGGAAGCCTTTAAAGCTTCAAGAGCGGTGTTTATATCGTCCGCGCAAAGGTATAAAAAGACAAAAAGCCTTAAATCCTGTTTGCGTTCAAGTTTCTTTAAAATTTTTAAGTTTCCTGCCCTTGTTATACCTAAAAACGCAAGACCGTGCTCTTTTATAAGCGGCGTAAGCCTTTCGGGATTATCGGAGCAAACCGCCTTTAAAAGCTCTGTAAATATCCGCTCGCGGCTGATGTCTTCAAGCAGTTTCAGGTGCTTCAGCGCGCTGTTAAGGGTGCCTGTTTCAGGAGTGAATTTAAGCGTGCAGGAAAATCTGAAAAGGCGCAGAATACGCAGCGCGTCCTCACAAAAACGCTTTTCGGGATCTCCTACTGCGCGCAGTACTCGGTTATTTATATCCTCTCTGCCGCCGTAAAAATCGCACACACCTAAACGGTCGTTATAGGCAAGCGCGTTTACGGTAAAATCTCGCCTTGCAAGGTCCTGCTTTAATTCCGGTACGAATTTTACACTGTCGGGTCTTCTACGGTCGGTATAATCGCCGTCACATCGGAAGGTCGTAACCTCCACGGCTCTGTCACCGACGATAACGGTTACGGTTCCGTGCTTTATTCCCGTGGGAACGGTGCGCTCAAACATATCCTCCACGGCATGGGGATTAGCCGAGGTGGTTATGTCGTAATCGTCGGGAATTTTGCCGCATAGCATATCGCGCACACAGCCGCCCACGGCATATGCTTCATAACCGTGAGCTTCTATTGTGCTTATAATAAATTGTATTTCTTTCGGTAAATTTAACATATTTTCACTCTCTGACAAAAAAAGGTTTATTTTTGCGCCGAAAAGCAATATAATAAAGAGAGAATTTATTTACGGTAGGGAGAGGCTTTATGAAGCAGCTGCGTCAAGAGGATAAAATTTTACGGGATGTAAAGCGTATTCATATGATAGGTATAGGCGGCAGCGGTATGTGTCCGCTCGCCGAAATACTTAACAGTAAGGGATATATTCTTTCAGGGTCGGATAATAATGAGAGCGACCCGTTAGAGCGTGTTAAGGCACTCGGCGTGACGGTGCATATGGGGCATCGCGCCGAAAATATAAAGGGCGCACAGCTTGTGGTTTATTCCGCCGCTATTTCACAGGACAATCCCGAGCTTAAAGAGGCCGGGCGGCAGGGTATACCCGTAATGGAGCGTTCGCACCTGCTCGGCGCGCTGACGCGCTGTTACGATAATGTTATCGGTGTATGCGGAACCCACGGAAAAACCACCGTTACCTCTATGATAACACAAATTTTAATTTTAAACAAGATGGATCCTACCGCGGTTATAGGCGGAAGACTGCCCCTTATAAATTCCAACGGTGTTACGGGAAACTCTCAAACGCTTGTATGCGAATCCTGCGAGTTTGTCGATACTTTTTTGCAGATGTCGCCGGATATCGCCGTGCTGCTTAATATTGACAACGACCATCTTGATTATTTTAAAACTATGGAAAACTTGACAGAGTCTTTTCATAAGTTTATTTCCATGTCAAGACTTTGCTATATAAACGGCGATGATACGCTTGTAAAAAAAGCGGCGGAGAATATCGGCTCGGAGATTGTAACCTTTGGGCTGAGCGAAAATAACGACTTTTATCCTCAAAATATTAAAAAGGGAAAGTACGGCTTTAGCTTTGATGTTGTAAATAAGGGCAAAACACTTATAAATATAGAAATGCATATTCCGGGATACCACAACATACTTAACGGACTTGCCGCGTTTTCAGTAGCCTTGGGTCAGGGCGTACCGGCTTCGGGGATAAAATCGGCAATAGAAAGCTTTACGGGCGCCGGAAGACGGTTTGAATTTCTCGGCGAGTACGGCGGCTTTATGCTTGCTGACGATTATGCCCATCATCCCACCGAAATAAGAGCTACGCTTGAAGCGGCAAAGCACCTTGACTACAACCGTGTAATAGCGGTTTTTCAGCCCTTCACCTTCTCGCGTACCGCGCTTTTAAAGGATGATTTTATAAAGGCGCTCTCGGTTGCGGACAAGGTGATTATGACACCGATAATGGGTTCAAGGGAGATAAACACCTACGGAATAAAATCCGAGGACATAGCCTGTGCGCTTACCGACGCTGTGGTTGTTGACGGCTTTGAAAATGTAGCCGACGAGGTTATAAAGACAGCGAAAAAGGGAGACCTTGTAATAACAATGGGCGGCGGAGACATATATAAGGCGGCGCATATCATTCAAAAGCGCCTCGGTAACGCAAAATGACGGTAAAGCTTTACGATAACGATTCACATCAAAAAGAATTTTCGGCGGTTGTAAAAAGCTGTGAAGAGCAAAACGGTAAATATGCGGTAGTTCTTGATAAAACCGCCTTTTTCCCCGAGGGAGGGGGACAGGCCTGCGATATCGGCACACTTAACGGAATATCGGTGTTAGATGTTCAGATTAAGGACGGAATAATATATCATTATACCGATGAAGTGATACCCGTCGGACAGGCTGTTACGGGAGTTATTGATTGGAAACGCCGTTTTAGGAATATGCAGAACCATTCGGGCGAGCATATTGTTTCGGGAATTGTACACAGTCTTTACGGCTATGACAATGTGGGATTTCACCTCGGCGAAAAAGAAGTCACGCTTGATTTTAACGGCGAGCTTACCCGTGAACAGCTTTTAAGGGTGGAAAGAATCGCCAATGAAGCGGTGTATAAAAATGCGCGCTTTACTGCGGTCTACCCCGAAAAGAGCGAGCTTAATAATATGACCTACCGCAGCAAGCTGGAGCTTACCGAAAATGTGCGTATTGTAACGGTTGAAGGGTACGACGCCTGTGCTTGCTGTGCACCGCATGTAAGCTTTGCTTCCGAAATCGGTATTATAAAAATTCTCGACTTTTTCAAAATGAGGGGCGGAGTACGCGTATTTTTAAAATGCGGAACCGACGCGCTTGAAGATTATAACGAAAAATATGATAATGTATTATCGGTCTCAAATTTGCTTTCGGTAAAGCAAAACGAAATTGCCGAGGCGACCGACCGACTGCTTTTAAAAATGTCGGAGCAAAGGATACAAAGCGCCGCATTAAAGAAGCGGCTTATAGACAGTATGGCGCGACTTTTTAAGGCGGAAAGCAACATTACCGCGGTATTTGAGGACGGACTTGATATGCATGAGCTTCAGCTTTTTTCCGACCGTCTTTTCCGTCTTTACGGCGGCATAAGGGGTGTGTTTACAGGGTCGGAAAACGGCTATACATTTGCAATATGCGGTGAAGAAAAGGAACTTAACGGCTTTTTTGCCGCTTTCAAACAAAGACTCAGTATTAAAGGCGGCGGCAGAAACGGTATGGTGCAGGGCACCGCAGAGGTTTCTAAAGACGATATTTTATCGGTATTTAATACATATACAAAATAAAAATTAAGGCGGAAAACTATTTATGAATTGGACTGAAATTACGGTAAGCGTACCGCAAAAGGATACCGAAACGGCGGCGGCAATCGCCAATATGACGGTGCCGTACGGAATATATATTGAGGATTATTCCGATATGGAAGCTGAGGCTATAGAGATAGCGCACATAGATTTGATTGATGAGGCGCTGAAAAAACGCGACCGCAGCCGCTCGATAATTCACATTTATATTTCCGAATGTGATAATGTATCAGAGGCTTTAAGCTTTTTAAAGGAACGGCTCACAGCCGAGAATATTGATTTTAAAACTGAAACGGTCGGCGTCAATGATTCCGACTGGAACGAAAATTGGAAAAAGTATTTTAAATGTACCGAAATAGGTGAAAGGCTTACAATTGTTCCCAGCTGGGAGCGGTATGATAATAAGGATAACAGAATACTGCTTCACATAGACCCGGGCGCGGCGTTCGGTACGGGAACACATGCTACCACCTGCCTATGCCTTAATATGCTTGAAAAATATGTTAAAAACGGCGATAAAATGCTCGATATAGGCTGTGGCAGCGGAATACTTGCGATAGCTTCTGTCTTACTCGGAGCGAAAAGCGCCGTGGGGGTTGATATTGATGCTCAATCGGTAAAAACCGCAGGCGAGAACGCTGAAATAAACGGAATTTCCGATAAAACGCAATTTATTGTCGGCGACCTTGCGGAGAAGGTACAGGGCAGATTTAATATTGTCTGCGCAAACATTGTCGCAGATGTAATAATCAAGCTGTTTTCAACCGTGAAGGACTATATGACCGAAAACGGAGTGCTTATAACCTCGGGCATAATAGATATACGCGAAAGCGATGTTTTAAAGGCGGCAGAAGAAAACGGACTTAAGATTTTGCAGGCAGAAAAAAAGGACAACTGGTGCGCCCTCGTTTTGTCGGCAAAGCAGTAATTTTAGGAGGAGAATAGATGCTTGAATTTGAACAGCTTAAGCTGCGGCTTGAAGGCAATAAGCAGGAGCTTGACGATTTAAAGGACGCAATAGGCTATACCGCCCTGCGTTCGGAAATTGAGGAGTTAGAAGCAAAGGCGGCGGCAGACGGATTTTGGGACGATTTGGAAAATTCCCAAAAGGTACTGCAAAAAACCGGCAAATTAAAAAACATTGCCGACGGATATGATAATCTTTGCAGCACCTATGACGATTTGCTTGTTTTAATAGATATGGCTAATGAAGAGGAGGACGCTTCTCTTACCGAAGAAATTACCGCCTCGGTAGACGAGTTTGAAAAAAAGCTTGCTCTTATGCGGCTGCAAACCCTGCTTACCGGCGAATACGATAAAAATAACGCAATTCTTACCTTCCACGCAGGTGCCGGCGGAACCGAGGCTATGGACTGGGTTCAGATGCTCGTAAGAATGTATATACGCTGGGGCGAGCGGCATGATTTTAAGGTAAAAATCCTTGATTCACTTGACGGGGACGAAGCGGGACTGAAAAGCGCGGTTTTGCTTGTAGAGGGTGAAAACGCCTACGGTTATCTTAAAAGCGAGTCGGGCGTTCACAGGCTTGTGCGCGTATCTCCCTTTGACGCTTCGGGAAGAAGACATACTTCCTTTGCTTCACTGGAGGTTATGCCCGAAATCGGGGACGATAACGACATAGAAATCCGAGAAGAGGATATTAAGATGGATGTTTTCCGTTCATCGGGAGCGGGCGGACAGCACATCAACAAAACCTCGTCTGCCGTAAGGCTTACCCATATCCCGACGGGAATCGTGGTTTCCTGCCAGAACGAGCGCAGTCAGTTCCAAAACAGAGAGCAGGCTATGAAAATGCTTAAATCAAAGCTGCTTGAAATAAAGGAACGAGAGCATCTTGAAAAGATTGAGGATATAAAGGGTGTTCAAAAGGAAATTGCATGGGGCTCACAGATACGCTCCTATGTATTTATGCCGTACACCCTTGCAAAGGACCACCGCACGGGTTGCGAGTCGGGCAATATAAACGCCGTTATGGACGGGGATATAGATAATTTTATAAACGAATATCTTAAAGCCGCGTCCAAGGGCGAGCTTAATCAAAGCTGATATTAAGGAGCTAAGTTATGAAAAGAATTATATCTGTTTTTATCTGCGTATTTGTCGTTTTAATATCTCTTGCCGGGTGCGGCTCAAAGACCGAAACGCAAACGCAAAGCCGCGTGCTTTATAATCTTGACCTTTCAAAATATGTAAAGCTCGGGGACTATAAGGAGCTTCCGGTCGATACCTCTTCGGATACCTTTAAGGAATTTTATAACGATGTAATTACCTCGGATGTATCAAACAATAATCTTTATGTGAAAAAGACCGAGGGCACTATCGCCGAGGGCGACACCGCGAACATTGACTATGTCGGCAAAAAGGACGGCGTCGCGTTCGAGGGCGGAACGGCCTCGGGCTACGACCTTGAAATCGGATCCGGATCGTTTATCGACGGGTTTGAGGAGGGACTTATCGGCGTTAATATAGGCGACACGGTGGATCTTAACCTCACCTTCCCGGAGGGTTATCAGTCGGCGGAGCTTGCAGGTCAGGCGGTTGTTTTTACCGTAAAGGTTAACTATGTCACCACGACAGAGGAAATGAAGCCTGCCGATTATTTTAATGAACTCGGGTATGATACTCTTGAAGACTACGAAAGCAATGTAACCGAAAGAGCGGTAAAAAACTATCTTTTGGATGCGGTTAAGGCTAATTCCGAAATAAAGAAGTATCCCACAGAGGATACCGAGGTTATTTACAAAGCCTATAAAAATATGCTCAGCCAAAATATACAAAGCAGTTACAATATGAGCCTTGAAGATTATTTGAAATACAATAATCAAACCGAGGCGGACTTTAAAAACACCGCGCTTGAAAAGCAGATAAAGCCCCTTATGGAGGAACAGCTTATACTCTATGCTATACTAGATAAGGAGGGAATTCAGCTTGAGGATAAGGATGTTAAGGCAAAGCTTGATGAAATCGTAAAGAGCTATAACAGCTCAAGCGTAACGGCGGAAAAACTAAATTCCTTTTACGGCGACTATTATTTTGAATATCTTACCGTAAACGAAAAGGTTACCGATTTTCTTTACGATAACGCAAGTATTAAGAGCTGATAAATAATGCTTGTTTTAAAATTACTGCGTAAGGATTTTCGCGAAGCAGAGCTTGAAAACGAGTACCTTTGCCAGACAAATGAGGTAAAGCGAAGAATAGACCGCCGCAAGTCTAAGCAGGACCGTCAGCTCTCTCTTGCAGGCTTACTGCTTTTAAGAAAGGGCGTAGGACAGCTTTACGGTATAGACGATTATTCGGTTAAATACAGTGAAAACGGAAAACCGTTTTTGGATTTTTGCTTTTTCAGTATCTCACATTCGGGCGGACTTGCGGTGTGTGCAATTTCGGATAATCCCATAGGTATAGATACCGAAGCATTTTACGAAATTAAAGCGCGTGAAAGCTATATGCTTTTCAGCGAGAATGAGAGCCGTTATGTAAACGAGAAACCCGAGCTTCGCTCTGTTCGTTATCTTAGGCTTTGGACTATGAAAGAGGCCTTAATAAAGCTAAAGGGCGGCAAATTACGGGACGCCGGCGAATACTGCTTTCCCGATATTACCGATGACCCGATATATTTGCTCGGGAACCTGCGATTTACTACCGAAAATGACGGC
>JAEDML010000019.1 GCA_016303035.1 Clostridiaceae bacterium
ACGCCGTTTATTGCAACGCTTTTTACAATACTGCAAAACGCTCTTGACAAAACGGCGCATGTGTGATAGATTGTAATAGAAGATAGAGGCGCGGTCAGCCATCACTAACTTTTGAATGTAAAGTCCGGCAGGGCAAGGTCAAGGGTGAAAGGGGCTTCCGCCGAAGAGGCTTTCCGGCGGGGAAGCGCTCTGGTAAAACGGAATAATATCCGTTTTACTGTCGCTTTTGCGGAGAGCTATCGAAAAACAGATTATCTATCGCACGAAAATATTGCGTGTGTTTCTGATTTTTTGATAGCCGAGCATATCGGCTATTTTTTTATTTTTAAAAAGGAGAACGGTTTATGAAAAAGGCGATTTTTGAAGGTATGGCAACGGCGCTGATAACGCCCATTACAAGGGACGGCGTTGATTACGAAGCCTACGGGAAACTGATTGACTGGCAGATAAACGAGGGCATAAACGCCCTTGTGGTGTGCGGTACTACGGGCGAATCCTCCACACTTACCGACGAAGAACACCGCGCGGTTATAAAATATGCGGTAGAGCGCGCCGCCGGCAGGGTGCCGATTATTGCAGGTACAGGCTCTAACGATACCGCATATGCTTCGGATTTAACAAAATACGCCTGCTCTGTAGGGGTGGACGGGGTACTTTTAGTAACACCTTATTATAATAAGGCAACCCAGAACGGACTTATAAAGATGTTTTCGGAGCTTGCAGACGAAGCAACCGCACCTGTTATTCTTTATAACGTACCGTCGAGAACGGGGGTTAATATCGAGCCTAAAACCGTTGCCGCACTTGCCGAGCATCCGAATATTTCGGGTATAAAGGAGGCGAGCGGCAGTATTTCAAAAATAGCCGAAATTTTCTCCCTTTGCGGTGATAAAATCAATGTTTATTCCGGTAATGACGACCAGACTGTTCCGATAATGTCTTTGGGCGGCAAGGGCTGTATTTCGGTGCTGTCAAATCTTCTGCCTGCAAAGAGTGCTGAAATGTGCGCGAGATTCAAAGCGGGGGATACCGCTGCCGCCGCAAAAATGCAGATAGACTTTCTGCCGCTTATTAACGCGCTTTTCTCCGAAGTGAATCCTATTCCCGTAAAGGCGGCTATGGCGGCAATGGGCTTTTGTGAGGATTATCTGCGTCTGCCGCTTACCCCTATGGAGCAGGCGCACCGCGATGTGCTTTTTGAGCAAATGCGGAAACAGGGCATAGAAATTTAAGACGCGGGGGGATATTTTTGAAAAAGATAAGCTTTACGAAAATGCACGGTATAGGCAATGATTATATCTATATTGATTGCTTTAAGGAAAAGGTCGATAATCCCGAATATCTTGCAAAAATAATGTCGCCGAGACGCACAAGCGTCGGAAGCGACGGTGTTATTCTTATTTGCCCCTCCGATGTGGCGGACGCAAAAATGCGTATGTTCAACCTTGACGGAAGCGAGGGGAAGATGTGCGGCAACGGTATACGCTGTGTGGGTAAATACATATACGATAACGGTATAGCCAAAAAGGAGACCTTAACGGTTGAAACCTTAAGCGGAATTAAAACCTTAAAGGTAGAGGCTGAAAACGGCAAGGCGGTAAGGCTTACGGTTGATATGGGCGAGCCTATCTTTAAGCCTTGTGATATACCTGTAAAATATGACGGAGAGCGTATGATAGACGCGCCGATAAGTGTAGGCGGAAAGGATTACAGAATCACGGCAGTATCAATGGGCAATCCCCACGCGGTTGTGTTTTGTGATGATGTACAGTCGCTGCCGCTTGAAAAAATCGGTCCTGAATTTGAATTTAATCCGATTTTTCCCGAGCAGGTAAACACCGAGTTTATAAGGGTAATCGACCGTAAAAATCTTGAAATGCGCGTTTGGGAGCGTGGCAGCGGTGAAACCTTTGCCTGCGGTACGGGCGCCTGCGCCGCGGCGGTTGCCGCCGTGCTTAACGGTTACTGCGACAAAGGCAGTGAAATTTCGGTTCATCTTAAATGCGGAACGCTTACAATCACATATGCCGACGATTCACATATATATATGAAAGGCGCGGCGGAAAAAGTTTATGACGGGGTGTATGAATATGAGTCTTAAAATTAAAATTAACGAAAATTACGGAACACTTAAAAAGAATTACCTTTTTTCGGAAATCGCAAAACGCGTAAAGCTTTATACCGAAGCTCATCCCGAGGCGGATATCGTGAGGCTTGGTATAGGAGATGTCACGCGTCCGCTGTCACCGGTTGTTGTAAAGGCGCTTAAGGACGCGTCCGAAGAAATGGGCAATGCCGCTACCTTCCGCGGCTATGCGCCGGAATACGGTTACGATTTTTTAAGGGAGGCAATAGCCGGATATTACAAGAAATTTCCGGTTGAAATTACGGCGGACGAGGTCTTCGTTTCAGACGGCGCTAAAAGCGATGTCGGCAATATAGTTGATATTTTAGGCGACAATGAAATTTTGATACCCGATCCTGTTTATCCCGTATATGTTGACAGTAATCTTATGAGCGGCAGACGGGTAAGCTTTTTAAACGGTAATATCGACAACGGATTTTCGCCTCTGCCCGACGGTATTGCGGAAAAGCCGTATATTATCTACATATGCTCGCCTAACAATCCTACGGGAGCGGTTTATACGCGCGACGGACTTAAAAAGTGGGTGGATTTTGCCAACAAAACAGGCTCGCTTATAATTTTTGACGCGGCTTACGAAGCCTTTATTACGGGAGATTATCCCCATTCTATTTATGAAATTGAGGGCGCGCGCACCTGCGCTGTTGAAATTTGCAGCTTTTCAAAGACCGCAGGCTTTACGGGTACCCGCTGTGCATGGACGGTTTTCCCAAAGGAGCTTGAAGCAGGCGAGACTAAGCTTGCGGATTTGTGGTCGCGCCGTCAGGCAACCAAATTCAACGGCGTTTCGTATGTCGTTCAGCGCGCCGCAGAGGCGGCTTTAACCGAAGAAGGGCAGAGGGAATGTAAGGAATCCATCGCCTATTATATGGAAAACGCACGCATAATTGCCGATGTGCTTGAGTCTAAGAATATAAGGTTTACGGGCGGAAAATGCTCACCGTATTTATGGCTTGAATGTCCGAACGGTATGAAGTCTTGGGATTTCTTTGATTATCTGCTTGAAAAGGAACAGGTTGTGGGAACGCCCGGCGCGGGATTCGGAAACGCAGGCGAGGGCTATTTCCGTCTTACCTCCTTCGGCAGCCGCGAAGCGACGGTTGAAGCGGCGGCACGATTAAAAAGACTTTTGTAATTTCCGGAGGGGAAGAATATGATATATGATAATCTTGCGGTAAATGAAAAGGGGCATCTTACATTTGCCGGATACGATACGGTGGAGTTAGCGGAAAAATACGGCACGCCGCTGTATCTTATGGACGAAGATAAAATAAGACAGCGCGTGCGCGAATATAAAAAAGCAATGTCGGATTTTATGCCGCAGGGCTCGGTACCTGAGTTTGCAAGCAAGGCATTTTCCTGCCGTCAGATATACCGTATTATGGCGGAGGAAGGAATAGATATAGACATTGTGTCGGTAGGTGAGCTTTACACTGCCGTTACGGCAGGCTTCCCGATGGAGCGCGCCTTCTTTCACGGCAACAACAAAACCGACAGTGATATAGAGTTTGCTATTGAAAACGGCGTCGGATATTTTGTTGTCGATAATGAAGACGAGCTTTATGCCGTTGACCGCTGTGCTTCAAAACGCGGCGTTGTGCAGAAAATTCTATTAAGGGTAACGCCGGGTATTGATCCGCATACACATAAGAAAATTTCAACCGGCTCGGTCGAGTCTAAGTTCGGAATAGCAATCGGAACAGGACAGGCAGAGGAGACCGTCCTGAAAGCGCTTGACCTTGAAAACATAGAGCTTTGCGGATATCACTGTCATATCGGCTCACAGATTTTTGATGCCGAGCCGTTCCATACCGCTTCGGAAATTATGCTTAAATTTATTGCGGATATTAAGGATAAGTACGGATATTCGCCCGATATGCTGAATCTCGGCGGCGGTCTCGGCGTTAGGTATGTAGAATCCGAGCCTGAAATTGATTATTACGGCGAGCTTCGCAAAATTGCGGAAACTATAAAAAAGCAATGTGCGCAGTTACAGCTTGATATGCCTAAAATTCTTACCGAGCCGGGAAGAAGTCTTGTCGGCGACTCTGGTATAACGCTTTACACAGTGGGAAGCGTAAAGGAAATTAAGGGATACAAGAATTATGTTTCGGTTGACGGCGGTATGACCGATAATCCACGTTATACGCTGTATGAATCGCCCTATACCGTTATTTTGGCGTCCCGTCCCGAAGATAAAAAGGACTTTACGGCAACTGTTGCAGGCAGATGCTGTGAATCGGGCGACCTTATTCAGGAAGATGTAGCTATGCCGAGACCCGAGCGCGGCGAAATACTTGCCGTGCTTACAACGGGCGCGTATAATTACTCAATGGCTTCAAACTATAACCGTATACCAAGACCGCCGGTCGTTATGCTCAACAGCGAGCGCGATTATATTGCAGTAAAGCGCGAAACGCTTGAAGATATATGCCGTCTTGATGTTTAATAAAAATAACACCTCAAAGCGACAGCTTTGAGGTGCTTTTTATAGCTTATTTTTGCACGGCAGAAATTTTTTCGGGCTCTGATTCGGGTGCGTCCGGTGACGGACTTTCCGAAGTCTTAAGAGATTCACGCTTTGCCGCCCGTTTTTCAGGCAGGATATACGCAAATGGGTACGCCGCCGCGCATATTACCAAGGCTACGGCTATATCGATAACCGAATGCTGCTTTAAAAATACGGTTGATATGCTGACAAGTATAGCGGTAATGGTAAAGGCAAGCCGCCAAAGCGGCGTCCGCAGTCTTTCGCTGTTCCACGCGGTGAAAAGCACCGCAAAGGAGCCTATAACATGGAGCGACGGACAAACATTAGTATTTGTATCAAAGGCGTAAAGCCTTTTTACTATCCAAACACAGAAATTACTGCGTTCAAACTCGGTAGGTCTAAGCTCCTGCATGGTGGGATAAAAGATGTAAATTATACAGGTTGTAACATAGGTTATCATGATAAAATACATCAGCTTTTTAAATGCCGGTATATCAAACAAAAGGGTATAAATATGTATACCGATTAAAAATACAAACCAAAAATAATAGGCGAAAACAAAAAACTCGCAAAACGGAATACTGTCGTCAAGCGTGCAGTATACGGGGTGGTATGTAAGTTCTATACCGCGTTCGAGCAGTAAGAAGGCAAGGCCGTACAGCGGCCAGAATAACAGCAGCTTTAAGTGGCTGAATTCAGGCGTGTTTAATTTACTGAATTTGAAGTTTTTGTAGTTTATCATTTGGAAGGTCAACATCTCCGGAAACATAATCAAATATTTTTTGCGCGGCGTTACCGCGAAAACCGTTTTTAAGTGCCTGCGATATTTTAACCGCCTTATCGGGATGTTCAAGATAATCACAAACAAGGTCGCAAAGCTCAAGCACGCCCTTACGCGTATCAGCATAGCCGTTTTTAATAAAGAAATCAATATTTCTCGTTTCACAACCGGGAACAGCGTCTATAAAAATCATAGGCAGAGCCTTAGCAGATGCTTCGGTAGTGCTTAAGCCCCCGGGTTTTGTAAGTACAAGGCTTGCCGAATCCATATAAAGTGAAACTTTATCGGTAAATCCAAGAATTCGTATGTTTTCAGGCTGGTCAAGCTTTACAAGAGATTTGTAAAGCCTTGCATTGTTGCCGCAAATAACAATCAGCATAGCGTTTTCGGGCATTTGCTCAGGTAAAAACTCGGTAAGCTCTTTTATCGGTCCGCAGCCCATACTGCCGCACATAAGCAAAACAATATTTTTGTTTTCAGGCAAATTAAGCTGCCGTTTTGCTTCTTTCATATCCGTGTGAGAATAAAAGCATTCTCTTACGGGTATTCCGGTAGGAATAATACTTGTGCGGTTTATGCCGTTTGCGGCGAACTCGTCAATAAGCTTTTCGTGGGGTATAAAATATCCGTCAAGGCTTGTTTGCGAAACACCGGGACTGCAGGTGTAATCGGTTGCTACAAAATAGGTCTTTAAAAAATAATTGTAACGTCTTCGAAGCTCGGTTATCATCATAGAAGGGAAGACATGTGTACAGATAACGGCGTCGTATTTTTCTTCCTGCAAAAAGTTATATAACGCTTCGCACCCCTTAATAACCAGATCGTACATAAGGGATTCCTCCCCGTCCTTAGGGGGATGATTTTCTTCAAAGCGGTAGCTTACACCGAAAAGCTTAGGAAGTCTGCGGTAAATAAATACATGACCTTTGCTTATCAGCTTTGATTTTTCGGGAGACCAAAAAGCAAGCGCGTCCTTTATATCGCACTCGCTGCCCATAAGCTCAAAACGGTCCTTTATTGCTTTTGCGGCGGAATTATGCCCCTCTCCGGTATTACATGACAGAATCAGTAAGCGCACGCCGTTTTTTCTCCTCCCTTTCAGCCATCCTGTTTCTAAGCTCTATCAGGTGCGGTCTGTTGTATCTCTGAATAATAATAAACGGCAGATTGCACACAACGCATACAATTACCAAAACCACACCGGTACTGTTTTTCCATATGAAATATACGCCTATTGAAAAAACAGATAGGGCTTTGTGTATAAATTCGGCAACGCAGGTTTCCTTAATAAGCGCTTGTATGTTTTCACTGCCGGCTTTATATGTAACCTTTTTGGGAAGCATATCCTTCATAACGCGGCTCATATCAGGCAGCTTGGTTTTCCAGGATTTAATTTTTATTTTATCATAAAAATCGCCGTTTTTTTCAAATCGGTAGGGCGCAAAAGGAAATTTTGTTTCGTCGAACCAGCTCCTCGGGAGAGATTCGCCTATATAATGGGCAAGTATGCCGATTGCAGCGACATAAATAATGCTGAACAGCAATTCCATTATAAAAACTCCCCTTTCACATTACGGAAAAAACCACCGTATTTTACACCCTATACATTACATTGTATTTTAACATAAAAACTCCTATGTATCAACTGAAAAATTCGTCATTTTAAGTGCTAAATATTAACACGGTGTAAAATTATTGCTAAAATTTACAGTCCGTACGCAAATTTTATTTTGCATACGGACTGTCGAATATTGTTATATAAGCGCCTAAATATCAATCAAAATTAAGGAATGTATTTAACATACGGCGCACACAGGCTTCAAGATCTCCTCTTGTAAGTCTTCCGTCTTTTAAGGCCTCTGCCAAATCATCGGGATAACCGATATGCATCTTTACATCATTTCCGGCTTTAACCTCTTTTACGGGATCGTTTTTGCGTCCCCAGTCGGTTGTAACCATTCCCTTAAAGCCCCATTCCTTGCGGAGAATTCCGTCAAGCAGCTCGTGACTTTCGGAGGTATGTACGCCGTTTATTAGATTGTAAGATGTCATAATCGTCCAGGGCTGAGCTTCTTTTACGCAGATTTCAAAGCCCTTAAGGTAAATTTCGCGAAGCGCGCGCTCGGATACGCGTGAATCGGAATTTACACGGTTGATTTCCTTATTGTTGCAGGCAAAATGCTTTGCAGAAGCGGCAACCTTTTGAGATTGCATACCGTTTATAAGCGCCGCCGCCATTTTTCCGGCAATCAGCGGATCTTCGGAAAAATATTCGAAGTTTCTGCCGCAAAGAGGACTGCGGTGAATATTAAGCGCAGGGGTAAGCCATACGGCTATGTTGTTTTCCTTTACTTCGGCAGCTCCTGCGGCGCCTATTTCGTATACCAGTTCGGTATTCCAAGAGCAGGCAAGCAGAGTTGCGCAGGGCCAGGCAGTAGTTGGTATTCCGCAGTCTTTAAAAAGGCGAAGACCGGCAGGACCGTCGGCAGTCGGGAAAAGCGGCACGCCGAGTCTTGAAAGCCCGCCGAAGGAGAAGGTATTGGATACGCCGGAATTGCTGTTGCCGCCGACAAAATGAATCAGCTCTTCGTCTGTAAACTGCGCTAAAAATTCATCAAGCGTAATTTCTGTTCCTACCTTGTCGAACATTACGGGCTTTTCGGGCGCCTTTGCGGTATTTTCGGGATGTACCGGATAATTATCGTTTATCTTACCTGCGGGCAGCTGTTCCATAGAACCGTCCGCTGTCATACGCGACTTTAATTCTATCGGTGCGCAACGGCTTTCAAGCTGCTTTATTACGCGGTATTCCTCATTTACCGTGAACTTGTATTCAAGCTCGGTGCAGTCGCTTACCGAGGTTCCGACAAATACCTTGTAATCTCCCTTTTCAAGCAGATATGCGGATTTTTGAAGCTTGCCGAGATCGTCAAAGCTTGCCATATCCTCCGCTTTAAAGCTGAGCGCCAAAGTTTCTTCTTCGCCGGGATTTAAAAGATGGGTCTTTTTAAATGCGGCAAGCTGCTTTTTGGGCTTTCCGAGCACGCCCTGAGGAGCGCCGTAGTAAACCTGAACTACCTCTTTACCGGCAGTATTTCCGGTGTTCTTAACGGTTGCGGTGACGGTAATGCGGCTGCCGTCGTCGAATGCGGAAAGACCCGAAAGCTCAAATGTAGTGTACGAAAGTCCGTAGCCAAAAGGATAATTTACCTTTTTATTGGCTCCGGGTATTGTCTCAAAATAACGGTAGCCTACATAAATATCCTCGTTATAATCCACATAGTCGTCCGAATCGTTGAAGCCTGATGATGACGGATAATCGTCAAACGATTTTGCAAAGGTATCGGTAAGCTTTCCGGAGGGGTTAACGTCGCCGCACAGTATATCGGCAACGGCAAGACCGCCCTCGGTTCCTGCCTGCCAGGCAAGCAGCGCGCTCTGAATATTATTGTTTTCGGCAAACCACTTAGTATCAATCATACCGCCGACATCAAGCACCGCTATAACCTTTTTAAAGGAGGCGCATACCCTGTCTGCAAGTGCCTGTTCGCTGTCGGTAAGATAAAAATCGCCCTTGTCGGAGTTGCGGTCCCAGCCTTCGGATGAAAAACGGCTTATGGTGATAATTGCGGTGTCTGCCGCTGCCGCCGCATTATCAAACAATTCCTGCGGAATTTCGGGTTCGCCTATTTTGTATTTAAAGAAAAGCTTTGCACCCGCTCGCTCACGGTCGGGTGATTCGGGCATTTTATATAATTCCTCATAATCCTTTTTACACGGTTCTTCATTACGCGCTTTTTCGCTTTTTACAAATGCTGTGTAAAAATCCGCGAGAGGCTTGAAAAGCTTTATTTTGCCTTCCTTCTCTTTAACCAGCATACCGTCGTAAATGTTTCTGACATACGGGGTGTAAACATCTCCGCTGCCGCCGCCGCCCTTTACATAATCTACGGTAGCAACGCCGAACAGGGCTACCGACTCGCCGTATTTAAGCGGAAGCGCTCCGCCCTCATTTTTAAGCAGAACCATACCTTCGGTCGCCGCTCTTCTTGAAAGCGAAATGTGGGCTTCGCTTGCCGTTACGCATTTTCCGTCCGCTCCTAACGGAATGCAGGGCTGATATAAAAATCTTGAAAATCTTTTTGCCATGGATTTTACCTCCATCATAGTTTATTTACTTGTATAATAGGACAAAATATGTTATAATTCAAGTCAAATATTAGAAAAATACAGACAAAATATGCTGTAAATAGAGGTAAGACTATGGATTTTTTCTATGAGAGGCGAGAGGACGGAATATCATTTGTAAAAATGCCTGTTTTGTCTTTTGATCCACATATACATATGCAGGCTGAAATTGCATTTTTATTAGAAGGCAGTTCCGACTGCTATATAGACGGTGAAAAGTTCCTGCTTAATGAGGGAGACGCCGTTATAGTTTATCCTAATAAAATACATTCATATAAAGATGACGGAAAAGTTTCGGGTTGTGTTCTGATAGTGGAGCCTTCGGATTTTCCCGAGCTTAAAGCTATGTTCAGAAAAAAGGAGCCGGTATGTCCCGTAGTAAAGAAGGAACAGCTTGAAAATATCGGTTTTTACGAAACGCTTGACTTTGCTTACAGGGAGTTTAATTCCGGGTCAGACGCCGTAAAAAGGGGAAGTGTGCTTGTTGTTTTAGGTAGGCTGCTTTCGCTTTTGGAGCTTAAAGACGAGCACGGCGGCGACAACGGTATAATAAGGGATATTTTAAACTACTGCAAGGAAAATTACAGGGAAAAAATAACGCTTTCGGATACTGCAAAGGCGCTTCACATCAGCAACGGTTATCTTTCGCACATATTTTCGGGAAGATTTCGAATGAGCTTTACCGATTATATAAATATGCTTAGAATAAAAGACGCCTGCGCGCTGCTTAAAAACAGCGACGCAAGCGTTACGGAAATTTCCGGCATCTGCGGCTTTGCAAGCCTTCGCACCTTTAACCGCGCGTTTTTAAAGCATGTTGGTATAACTCCCGGTAAATACCGCAGAATTTAATTCATTATTTGTATAAAACCTTATTTTTTATATTAAGCGTACGCATTGCGTTAAGCACGCAGATTACAAGTACGCCGACATCTGCAAAGGAAGCCGCCCACATATTCGCAAGACCTGCCGCAGAGAGTATCAGCACGGCAAATTTTACAAGCAGTGAAAACGCTATATTTTGCCGCACTATACCTACGGTTTTGCGGGAGAGAGAAACGGCAGAAGGTATTTTCGATACCTTGTCGTCCATAAGCACAATATCCGCCGCTTCAATTGCGGCGTCGCTTCCGAGCGCGCCCATAGCTATGCCGATATCGGCGCGGGCAAGCACGGGAGCGTCATTTATTCCGTCGCCGACAAAGGCTACTTTCCTGTCATCTTTCCTGTCATTTATTATTGTTTCAAGACAGCTTACCTTATCCTGGGGTAGGAGGGAGGCAAAGTATTCGTCCATTCCGGTTTCATCCGCTACGGCGCGCGCGGTTTCCTCTCGGTCGCCGGTAAGCATTACTGTTTTAATTCCTGCCGTTTTCAGTTCCTTTATTGCGGCTATGCTGTCGGGCTTTGTGCGGTCGGAAATTACTATGTGACCTGCATATTCTCCGTCTGCCGCGATATGGACTACGGTACCTGCACGGTGACAGTCGCGGTAATCTATATTCATCTTTCGCATAAGCTTGTCGTTTCCTACTAAAACCTTTTGAGAGCCTACTGTGGCGCTTACTCCGAAGCCTGCGATTTCGCTGACATTTTCTACCGTAACCGAGCCTATATCGCCCTTATAGGCTTCCTTTAATGATTTTGAAATAGGGTGGTCGGAAAAGCTTTCGGCGGCGGCCGCTATTTCAAGCAGGCGCTCTTCGCTGATTTTATTGGGATGAACCGCCGTTACAAAAAATTTTCCGGCAGTAAGCGTTCCTGTTTTGTCAAATACTACGGTTCCGATTTTTGAAATATTTTCTAAGGCTTCAGACCCTTTAATTAAAATCCCCTTTTTGGAGGCGCCGCCTATTCCTCCGAAAAAGGTGAGCGGAACCGAAACCACAAGCGCGCACGGGCAGGACACTACAAGAAAGGTAAGCGCGCGGTAAAGCCATTTTGTGAAATCCCCGAATATAATTGTCGGCAAAAGTGCAAAAAGTAATGCGAAAATAACCACGGCAGGCGTATACCAATGCGCAAAGCGTGTTATGAAGCCTTCGGTTTTCGCCTTTTTTTCGGCCGCATTTTCTACCAGATCAAGAATTTTTGAAGCGGTCGATTCGCAGTATTCGTTTGTTACGCTTATACGCAAAAGACCGTTTAAATTAACGCATCCGCTGATTACCTTATCGCCTGCCTCTACATCGGTCGGCATAGATTCGCCTGTAAGTGCCGAGGTGTTAAGTGATGAATGCCCCTCCTCTACAATGCCGTCAAGCGGTACTTTTTCGCCCGGTTTTACTATTATTATATCGCCTTTTTTTA
>JAEDML010000020.1 GCA_016303035.1 Clostridiaceae bacterium
CTTATGAACGCGCTTTTCAGCGATGTAAACCCGATACCCGTTAAGGAAGCTATGAATCTTCTCGGAATGAAGGTGGGTCCCTGCCGCTTGCCGCTCTATCCGATGAGTGACACCGCAAGGGAAAACCTAACAGCAAAGCTTAAGGAATGCGGATGTCTTTAATCCTTGAATATTTAATGAACGGGATTTAAAGCCCGTCTAAACTATTTTACAGGAAGTGTAATTTATGATAAAGGCCGTTATTTGCGGAGCCTGCGGAAAAATGGGCAGGTTTGTTGCCGACTGCGCCGAAAGTGACGAGAATATCAAAATAATTGCCGGAATTGATAAAATCAACTCCGGCTCCGATTTTCCGATATTCGGCAGTTTCAATGATATTCCCGCCGACGCGGATGTGATTATTGATTTTTCAAACCCGGCTTTGCTTGATGATTTGCTTGAGTTCGCCGTTAAGAAAAAGGTTCCGGCGGTTATAGCTACAACCGGTTACAGTGACGCTCAGATTAAGCAGATACATAAAGCGGCTGAATCGGTTCCGATATTCTTTACCTTTAATATGTCGGTAGGCGTTAACCTTATTTGCAGTCTTGCAAAAAAAGCCGCCGCCGTTTTGGGCGACAGCTTTGATGTCGAGATAATCGAAAAGCATCACAATCAGAAAATCGACGCACCGTCGGGCACCGCGATTATGCTTGCCAACGCCGTGAATGAGGTTTTCGGAGATACTATGAACTATGAGTATGACCGACATTCAAAACGCTGTAAACGACCCAAAAACGAAATAGGAATACACTCCGTAAGAGGCGGAACAATCGTCGGCGAGCATGATGTTATTTTCGCAGGACGCGATGAGGTAATTACTATTTCCCACAGCGCCACGTCAAAAGAGGTATTTGCCGCAGGTGCCGTTAAGGCGGCAAAATTCATTGTGGGAAAAAGCGCCGGTATTTACGATATGAACAGTATTATGAGCTTTAATTAAAACTGTAAGAATTAAGACCTAACCGCATTTAACGGTTAGGTCTTTTCTTAAATCTACTTCTTAAACAGCGGATGTACCTTGTCTTTTTCGGACAGCTTGATTTCCATACCCTCTGGGATAGGCCAATCAATCCCTATTGTGGGGTCGTTCCACATAAGACCTCCCTCATCGTTGGGATGATAGAAGTCATCTACCTTATACACAAACTCGGCTTCGTCCGATAGCACCAAAAAGCCGTGCGCAAAGTTTTTCGGGATAAAGAACTGACGCTTGTTTTCAGCCGAAAGCAGAACGCCGACATATTTGCCGTAGGTGGGGCTTCCCTCTCTTAAATCTACCGCAACATCGTATACCTCGCCCCTTATACAGCGGACAAGCTTGGACTGCGGATAATTTATCTGAAAATGAAGGCCGCGCAGAACACCCTTGGTTGACATCGACTGGTTGTCCTGAACAAAATCCACATCTATTCCGCCGGCAATAAAATCCTCTTTCTGATATGTTTCCATAAAATATCCGCGGTTATCGCCATATGCGGTAGGCTCAACGATTATAACGCCGTCGATATCGGTTTTAACAAAACGGAATTTGCCCATTAGATTTCCTTCTTTCCGCTGTACATTTTTTCATAGTACTTGGTATATTCGCCGCTGGTAACGCTTTTAACCCAATCCTGATTGTCAAGATACCACTTAAGGGTCTTTTTAATTCCTACCTCGAAGCAGGTTTCGGGATACCAGCCGAGCGCGTCCTTAATCTTCTGCGGGTCGATTCCGTAACGGCGGTCGTGACCCTTGCGGTCGGTAACATGCTTTATCATATGCTCGCCGACAGTAGAATCAACATTTTCCTTTATATACTCAATTATTGATTTAACTATAAATATATTGGGCTTTTCATTGTGTCCGCCGACATTGTAGACCTCGCCGAGCTTACCGTCGCGTATAACCATATCAATTGCCTTGCAGTGGTCTTCAACATAAAGCCAGTCGCGAATCTGCATACCGTCCCCGTAAACCGGAAGGTCCTTATGCTGCAGGGTGTTGTTCATAATAAGCGGAATGAGCTTTTCGGGGAACTGATACGGACCGTAGTTATTAGAACAGCGTGTAATATTTATCGGAAATTTATAGGTATCGCCAAAGGCCTTTACAAACATATCGGCAGAAGCCTTGGAAGCAGAATACGGAGAATGGGGGTCAAGCGGAGTAGTCTCCATAAAATAGCCCTCTGCTCCGAGTGTTCCGTAAACCTCGTCGGTAGAAACCTGAAGATACTTTACACCCTCCTTATAGGTGTCATCACCCGTCTGCCAAGCTACCTTTGCGCACTGGAGCATATTAACCGTGCCCTCAACATTTGTTTTTACAAAAATTTCGGGATTTGTAATACTGCGGTCAACATGGCTTTCCGCCGCAAAATTAACTACATAGTCAACATCATTTTCCGCGAAAATACGGGAAATTACCTCCCTGTCGCAAATATCCGCCTGCACAAAGCTGTAACGGGGATTGTTTTCAACACTTTTAAGATTTTCAAGATTTCCGGCATAGGTGAGCTTATCAACATTGATGATTTTAACATCATCATATTTATTAAGCATATAGATTACAAAGTTTGAGCCGATAAATCCGGCTCCGCCGGTGACTAAATAGGTTTTCATAAGTTAATCCTCCACTTTAGATATATATTCTTTTAAGGCAATCTGCCAATCGCGCATTTCGTCCCCCACGCCGCACTCAAGCGCAAGATTGCGAAGCGATGAGTAAGCAGGGCGTTTTGTAGGGCTGTTGTATTCCGCAGTAGTGCAGGGGCTTACCGTACCCGGCATACCCGAATACTCGGCAATTTTTACCGCAAAATCATACCAGGAGCACTCGCCTTTTCCCGTGCAGTGGTAAATTCCGTAATCCTCGGTAACGGCGAGCTTTAAAAGGTGATGAGCCAAATCGTTTGCATTTGTCGGGTTGCCGAGCTGGTCGTTTACTACCGTAATTGCGCCCTTTTCCCTTATAACGCGGCGAACCGTTTTAACAAAGTTTTTGCCTACATAGCCGTAAAGCCATGCGGTGCGTACAATGAAAGTCCTTTTGCAGAAGCTTAATGCATATTTTTCGCCGAGAGCCTTGGAAGCACCGTAAACGCTCTGCGGATTTACAATATCCCATTCTATATAGGGCTTTTTGCCGTCCCCTGCAAAAACATAATCGGTGGAAACATGAATAAGCTTAGCGCCGATGCTTTCTGCGGCGCAGGCAAGATTTCTGACCCCTGCCGCGTTTACCTTGAACGCGGTTTCGTAATTTGTTTCACAGCCGTCAACATTAGTCATAGCGGCACAGTTTATTATTACATCGGGCTTAAGAGAACCGACAAACTTTAAAACCGCCGAAGCGTCGGTAATATCAAGGTCTTCGATATCGACGGGTATAACCTCTGCTCCCACGATATCATCCGGGACAGCGCCAATTTCGCTCCTTTTATTTTTTATAATCGTCTGCAATTCATTGCCGAGCTGCCCCTTACAGCCCGTAATCATAATTTTCATTTAACGCTTCCTCCATTTATGCAAAAATTTAAATGATGAGCAGATATGAATAAATAAATATTTAAGACTGTCCGCGCTCTCCCTTCGCCACATATGCGTAACGCAAATATCGGGATTTATTACCGCCCTGCCGAACTCTTTTGCGCGCAGTGTAAGGTCAGCGTCCTCAAGATACATAAAAAATCTTTCGTCAAACCCGCCGAGCTTTTCAAAGACTTCGCCCCTTATGCAAAAAAAGCAGCCGCTGCAAAAATCAATATCGGTAACGGTTTTTATATCTCTGTCTGCCCATGTGTAGCTATCTCTTATTTTCTTAAAACTGCCGCAAAGCCCTGACAGCCTGCCTAGGTACAACCGTTTAAATGTGGGCTTCTCTTTAGGAGTGAACTGCTCGCTGCCGTCGGAATTTAAAATTTTGGGCATAGCCATAACAATATCAGGGTTATTCTCCATAAAATCCGCAAGGGCGGACAGAACATCAGAATTTATTTCTATATCGGGATTTATCACAAAATGATACTTGCCGACACCCATTGACAAAGCCTTGTTATGCGCGGCGCCGAAGCCGATATTACTACCGTTTTCCGTAAAGCATATTTTACTGTCAGCCGAAAAATATTCGGCGGTGCCGTCAGACGAAGCGTTATCAATTACCGTAAGCTTTAAAGGATACTTTTCGGTATGTTCCTTTAAAGAGCGACAGGCGACCTTTGCCTGTTCCATATTATTATAGGTCACAATCGCCGCAGTTATAAAATCGGTACTCTTCAATCTTCATACCGTCCTTTAAATTTAATGTTAAAAAGGCATTAAAATATAATTATCTTTTACAATATATAACATTATATAATAATTATCTGCTTTTTTCAATATTTAATTAAACCGAACAAATAAAAGCGCCGTCAGACACCTTCAGCCTGCTCAGACTCCTCTGAAAGGCGTTCCCATTCCTCCATGCACGCAAAAATCAGGGTTTCGTTTTCGTCTATCTGTTTTTGAAGCTCGTCAAGCCGCATATAATCGCTGGCGTTTTCCTCCCACGACAGCTCACATTTGAGTCCGTTTATTTTTTCTTCAAGCAGGGCTATTTTTTCCTCGCACTTGCTTAAAGCCCTCTCTCTCCTCGCCCTTTCCTTTGCGGGAGTTGTAAAGCTCTTTTTTATATGCGGCTTTTTTTCGGTAATTACATCGGGATGTTCTTTCGGCACAAGGGATTCAATATAGCTTTCATAGCCGTAAGGATAAAAAGCGGTTTTCCCGTTTTCAAAGACAAGCAGGCTGTCCGAAACCTTGCGGATAAAATAACGGTCGTGTGAAACAAAAAGCACGGTTCCGCTGTACGCGCCGAGCATTTCCTCAAGCGTTTCCCTGCCCACAATATCCATATGGTTTGTCGGCTCGTCCAAAATAAGGAAATTAGGACGGCGCTTAAA
Organism: Clostridiaceae bacterium; assembly: GCA_016303035.1. Classification (GTDB taxonomy): domain Bacteria; phylum Bacillota; class Clostridia; order Oscillospirales; family Acutalibacteraceae; genus UBA737. Next base: position 4,964 of record JAEDML010000020.1, read on the forward strand.
TATTTTACATAGCGCCAAGCGCACACGCTCGCCGCCCGAAAGCATATCGACACGCTTAAAAACATCATCGCCCGAAAACATAAAGGCGCCGAGCGCACTGCGCGCTTCAAAGTCGGTTAAAGACGGAAATTCATTTAAATAATCCTCAAGCACGGTGTTTTCGGAGCGGTATTGCGCCATTTGCTGGTCAAAATATCCGATACTTACCCTCGGCCCGAATTTATACTCTCCCGAAAGCGGAGAAACAAGACCCATAAGCGTTTTTATAAAGGTGGATTTTCCGAGTCCGTTTCCGCCTATTATTCCTACGCGCTGTCCGCGCTTCATTTCAAGATTTACCGACGACAGCGGATGGTTAAATCCTATTACAAGGTCCTTTACCGAGAGCACATCCTTTACACCCGGGTCAAGAGGCTCAAAATCGGCATGAAAGGTGCGCATATCATAGCTTTCGGGCGCCTCGGGCAGCTTCATACGCTCTATCTGTTTAAGCTTTGACTGCGCCATAGCAGCCTTTGTAGGCTTGTATTTGAATTTGATAACAAGCTGATTAAGCCTGTCTATCTCCTTTTTTTGCGCTTCGTATTCCTTTGCCTGCTGCTCGCGCAGTTGTTTCTTCAAAACAGTAAAATTGCTGTAATTACCGACATATTTATGGGTTTTGCCATGCTCTATCTCATAAATAACATTGACGGTATTATCCAAAAACATACGGTCGTGCGAAACGGTAACAACCGCCTTTTTATATTCTCGTATATATCCTTCAAGCCACTCTACCGCCTCTACATCAAGGTGGTTTGTAGGCTCGTCAAGCAGCAAAATATCAGGCTTTGAAAGCAACAGCTTTAAAAAGGCGATTTTGGTGCGCTGACCGCCCGAAAAATCGGAAAGCCGGCGGTTTTTTTCTTCCTCATTAAAGCCGAAATGCTTAATTGCCGCCTCGTATTCCTTTTCAAAATAAAACCCGCCGCGGTTGGTAAAGAGATCTAAAAGCGTTGTATAATTTTTTATGTTTTCCTCGCTCTGCTCGTCCTCCATAAGCAACTGCGCGTGCTTCAGCTCTTCTTTTAAAGAGAGAATATCGGAATATGCGCCGCGTATTTCCTCAAGCATAGTTCGGTTTTCATCCGCAAAGGTCATCTGGGAAAGCATACCGATGACGGGCTTGCCCGATACGGTGAGAAAGCTTTCGGTATCGCTATCAGCTTTAGTAAGACTGTATTCGCCTGAAATAAGCTTTAAAAGGGTGGTTTTACCGCAGCCGTTGCGGCCGACTATGCCGATTTTGCTCGTATCGTTTATCTCAATATCAACCGATGACAGTATTGTCTCTCCCGAAAGCTCTACCCTGCCGTTTTGTATTTTAAGCTGCATTCACACCACTTCCTTTCGACAAAAGAGCGCCGGCCGCAATAATGTGACCTGCGCTCCGTAAATTTAAGTCTGCACTGATAATCAGCCTTAAAATCGGCAATATAAATCAATCGTGCTTTTTGAAGCCGCGGCGTTCTCTGCCGCCGTTTTTGCGGTTCTGACCGCCCTCTCTGCGGTTGGGAGTGTCATCGGCATCGGGCTCTACAACCGCTCCGTTAACCTCCACCAAAGCGTCCCTACGCGAAAGATTTATTCTTCCCTGATCGTCTATCTCGGTAACCTTTACAAGTACCTGATCGCCGACCGAAACGACATCCTCAACCTTTTCAACACGCTTTACATCAAGCTTGGAGATGTGTACAAGTCCCTCCTTGCCGGGGGCAATTTCAACGAAGGCGCCGAAGGTCATAAGACGGGTAACCTTGCCGCTGTAAACCGCTCCGATTTCGGGGTCGTTCGCTATAAGCTCGATAATTGAAACCGCCTGCTTAGCCTTTTCAACATCAAGACCGGAAACGAATACCTGACCGTCCTCCTCAATGTTGATGGTACACTCGCACTGCTCCTGAATAGACTGGATAACCTTGCCCTGCTTGCCGATAACATCGCCGATTTTATCGGGACTTATCTTGGTTGTAATCATTTTGGGAGCGTAGGGCGAAAGCTCGGTTCTCGGTTCTGGTATGCATTTAAGCATTACCTCGTCAAGTATATAATCCCTTGCTTTGTGAGTTTTTGCAAACGCTTCCTTTATAATCTCAGGTGTAAGGCCGTGAACCTTAAGGTCCATCTGAATAGCGGTGATTCCCTTGTGGGTACCGGCTACCTTAAAGTCCATATCGCCGTAAAAGTCCTCAAGACCCTGAATATCGACCATTGTCATAAAGTCGCCGTAAACGCCGTCGTCACCCGTTATAAGTCCGCAGGAAATACCTGCAACAGGCGCCTTTATCGGAACACCTGCCGCCATAAGTGCAAGCGTAGAGCCGCAGATTGAGCCCTGCGAGGTTGAACCGTTTGAAGAAAGCACCTCAGATACTACGCGTATAGCATAGGGGAATTCCTCAACGCTCGGAATAACGGGAACCAGCGCGCGCTCTGCCAATGCGCCGTGACCTATTTCGCGGCGGCCCGGTCCGCGGGAGGGCTTAGTCTCCCCTACCGAATAGGACGGGAAGTTGTAATGATGAATATATCTCTTTGAAACCTCTTCATCAAGTCCGTCAAGCTTCTGCGCGTCGCTTACGGGGGCTAAAGTAGCAACCGAAAGCACCTGGGTCTGACCGCGGGTAAACATACCCGAGCCGTGGGTCCTCGGAAGGAGGTCTATCTGTGCGTTTAAGGGGCGGATTTCGTCAATACCGCGTCCGTCTACGCGCTTCTTTTCGTTTTTAAGCCAGTTCCTTACAACGTGCTTTTGCACAAGGTAAAGTATTTCGTCAAGCTTGCCCTCGTTACCCTCAAACTGCGCGTCATACTTTTCGTGCACTGCGTTGTAAATTGGTAGCAGCGCCGCGTCGCGCACAAGCTTATCGTCGGTATCAAGCGCTTTTTTAACATCCTCAATACAGAAATTCTCAATTTCCTCAAGAATTGCGGGATCGGGATCGTTAGATTCAAACTCAAACTTAGGCTTTCCGATTTCCGCAACAATTCCGTTAATAAATTTAACAACTTCCTTGTTCGCTTCATGGCCTGCCATAATACAGTCGAACATTAAATCGTCCGGAATTTCGTTGGCACCCGCCTCAATCATAGCAACCAAATCGGCGGTAGAGGACACGGTAAGGTTAAGCTCGGTCTTCTCCCTCTGTTCAAGGGTGGGGTTGATGATGATTTCACCGTCAACAAGACCGACATTTACGCTGGAAATAGGTCCGTCCCACGGAATATCGGAAATAGCGATTGCGGCTGAAACGCCGATTGCCGCGGCAACCTCGGGTGAGCAGTCGGGATCGACCGACATAACGGTTGCGACAACCGAGCAGTCATTTCTCATATCCTTCGGGAAAAGCGGACGGATAGGACGGTCGATACAGCGAGAAGCGAGTATCGCCTTCTCGGATGCTCTGCCCTCACGCCTCTGGAAAGAGCCGGGGAAACGGCCTACCGAGTACATTTTTTCCTCATAGTCTACCGAAAGAGGGAAAAAGTCAACCCCCTCGCGCGGCTTTGCCGATGCGGTAACGGTGCAAAGCACCTTTGTATCGCCGTAGGAGGCCATTACCGCCGCGTTGGCAAGCTGTGCCATCATACCTGTTTCAAGCTTTAAAGGTCTTCCGGCAAGTGTGGTTTCATAAACCTTGTAGTTTTCAAACATTGCATAAATCTCCTTTTAAAAATTTTTCAGAGATTTTTCGGTTAGCAATAAATCCAACGCCGTATTTTTGCACGGCGCTCGATTTACCGCTAAACCGCGAAAAATCCCCTTTATACAACAGGGCACAAAAGCCGCAAAGGTCTTTTTTACCCGAATTGCCAAGTCCCGTAGTTACAACACAAGGCAGATTGGATAAAAATGCCAATCTGCCTTATTTGTACGGTATTACTTACGAAGTCCGAGCTTCTTGATTATAGCACGGTATCTTTCGATATCGTTCTTCTGCAGGTAAGCAAGCAGATTTCTTCTGTGACCTACCATTTTAAGAAGACCGCGGCGTGAATGATGATCCTTAGCGTTGGCGCTTAAATGTGTGTTAAGCTCCTCAATCCTCTTAGTAAGCAGAGCAATCTGTACCTCAGGAGAGCCGGTATCGCCCTCATGAACGGCATAGTCGGTTATAATCTGCTGTTTTTCTTCCTTTGTCATTTCAATGTCACTCCTTTAATAATTTACGCTCCGATATTCCGGGCAATGGGTCATAGTGATTCCCGATAACGGGCGGACACCCAAAACGCAGAATACGGTAGCTTTGTTATTATATCACCTAAAGCCGTAAAAGTAAAGCATTTTTTAATATATTCGTTTTATCCTTCGCTTTCCTTAATACTTTCGGCGCGTGCCGATAATCCGAGCTCGTCTATCACCGCGCGTGTTTTATCAAAGCTGTCTTCAAGCGTGATTTCAATGTTGCAGTAATCCCAGTCCTCGGTATGCCCCTCAATACGGTAATGCTCACCTTTTTCCATAGCAAAGCTGTCTTTGGTAGCCTTCTTTATATCCTCGGCATAGGCTTCAAGCACGGTTTTTAATTCCGATTTGGATATCGGCACATTACTGTATCCGTATTCGGTGTCATATATGTCCTCTTCGCCTTTATTTTTAAAGATATAATTGGCAATCGAAATACCCGATGCGGCAAATTTGTCGGCGCTGTGCCTTATCGTCTCGCTGTTTTCCTCGCTTCTGTACGCCTCTAAAAGCATATCGGAAAACTTTTCTTCATAAACGGTAAAACGGCGTGCAAAGCTTTTTCCGTTAATTAGGTTATACCGTATCACAATATCGGTAGTATCCTCGCCGTTTGAATCGGACGAGATAACATAATCGATATTTTCGGCTATGTTTTTATGAATACGCATTGCCAAGGCGGGATCTTCGGATTGGATAACGGTATTGGAAAAGCCGACGCTTGCAGACTCGATTTTTCCCTTTGACGGTATACGCGAGGAATAGCCGAAAAGTCCGAGGTGCAATATAAGCGCGGCGGCGGCCAGCAGTCCGAATGAACATACGGCCGTTATAAGCGACCTTTTTGAGTTTTTAAAGCCTCTGTCGGTAATCGCCCCGAAGGTTACCGCGGTGAGGGCTGAGCCTATCGCCGCGAAAATCCAAAATACAGGCGCTTTATATTCGTTGTCGCCGAAAATTGCTCCTAGGCAGTATGCCCCGATCATCGAGACGATAACCGCACATATTACATATACCGATCGGAAAGCATAGGCTCTGCCGCTGCTCTCGGCCTTACGGCGGTTGTAAAGCAAAGCCGATATGATAAGCGATACGATTATTATACCGATAAGCTTTGCGCCGAAAATCGCCGCATATTTTACGAGATTTATATTTGAAGTGGGGTTAAAGTTTGCAAAAAGCTCGGTAAGGCTGAAAATTGCGAAATAGAACGGCGAAGCATAATAAGGCATTTTTCCTATATCGCCGTAATAAAAGCCTTTAAGGAAAGCATCGCTCATATCCGCAAATACAAACACCAGTAAAATCAAGCCGACATTTATACCTAAGAATGAAAGTATTAAATCAAATACATTCCCTGCGCATACTATAAAGATTAGCGACACGGCGGCAGTCATAAGCATTATCAGCAGGTTAAGCGCAAATGAGATTATTATCAGTTGTATACTTCCGTTTATTTTAGGCGAAAGCGTCATAACAAGCAGCGAGCCGTAGCACAGAATAAGCGGTATTATCAGCGGAACAACACTCGCAAGAAAACGGGAAAAAAGCAGCTCGTTTCTGGTAAGGGGCAGGGCATGGAATACATCCCCTGCCTTTTTGGAATACAGATACGAAAAGTTTATAAAGCAGAGTATTGCGGCAACTCCGCTTGTAACAAGAGTAATACCCACGGCTACGGACTGTGTAATACGGTCAATTTGATAAAAGCCGTTCTTAGATATAGCCAACGAATTGTTTATATGTATAAGAACATAACTAGGGCATACAAGCAATAGAAACAGCGTTACAAGTATTACTATACCGACGCTTCTGCGCACGGTTTGTCTGTACATATTAACAGCCGGATTAAGCTTATTTGATGATGTTCTTAACATCATAACCCGTCACCTCCAGTTCATATATAAACATTTCCTCAAGAGTAGGTTCAATACACTCGGAGAATATGGGGGACAGCTTTGCTACATAGCTCATAATTTCCTCACTGTCGCCGCGAACCACCAATTGTATCAGCGAGCCGGTACGCTCGGCCTTTAAAACATTAAGTCCGCCAAACACCGTCATTTCAGGCACATGCTCAAACGCCATTTGAACCTTATGCAACTTACCTTTAAGATTTTCTATCTCATCATTGAAGATAATATTCCCCTCATGTATAAGACCTACATGATCGCAAAGGTCTTCAAGCTCGCGAAGATTGTGCGAGGCTATAACCGTGGTCATACCGCGTTTTTCAACCCCGTCTATCAGTATGCTTTTAAGAACACGGCGCATAACCACATCAAGCCCGTCAAAAGCTTCATCAAGCAGAAGATACCTTGGGGATGTCGACATAGCGAGAATGAGCGCCGCCTGCCGCTGCATACCCTTTGACATTGTTGAAATCCTCGCCTTATAGTCAAGCGGAAAAACCTCTACCAAGTGCTTATATATTCCGTAGTCAAAGCTCGGGTACATTCCGGAGTAAAACCGCGCCATATCGTTTATGCTGGACTGCGGCAAATAATACGGAGTATCACCCAAAAAAGCTATCTGTGATTTTATAATGGGATTGTTAAAAACCTCGGCGCCGTCAACGGTTATTTCGCCGCCGT
>JAEDML010000154.1 GCA_016303035.1 Clostridiaceae bacterium
ACATAGCGAATTCGGGGTGTTTTATCTATACTTCCGTCTTTACGCTTTCTGTATCTGCCGTTGGTAGTAAGAGTAAGCCTTGCACCGCAATGACCGCAAAACACATTCCCCGCAAGTAAGGATTTGCCCCTTGTATTAAGCGGAACAGTCGGATTTTCCGAATGCTTTTTTGCTCGGCTTTTAAAAATATCAGAAGCGGTTTTGAATTGCTCAGGATTAATTATTTGAAGCTCGGGCAAAAGCGGAGAGCGGGCGTCACCGCTCCGTAAAACACCGGTATAGGTTAAGTTGCTCAAAATACCGCGAATACTTGCCTGATGCCACGGCTTTCCGCTTCTTGTCCTATATCCGTTATCATTCAAAAAATTTGCTATACGCCAAGTACCGTATCCTTCGTTTGTATATTTATCAAAAATGAGTTTTACAACCGCCGATTCGGACTCATTTATTTTTAAATCATACAGCTCATGCTTGCGCTTATTAAATCTACCGCTTTTTACAAGGTCATATCCGTAAGCGGGACTGCCGCCTTTGTAATGTCCCTCCTCCACCATTTGCCGAAGACTCGTTTTTGTTCTTATTGAGGTTTTCTCACTTTCGCCGTCAGCCTGCCAAAAGCGTATATAATTAAGCAACTTGTCGGTGTGATTATCAAATCTCTGCTCACCCTCCACCGTACTCCAAACGGAAATACCGTTTTTAGCAAACCATTCAACTACAAACGGCGTTTCGTCGGCTATTCGTCCTATGCGGTCAAACATAAATACAAGCAGAATATCAAATTTTTTCTTGCGGGCAAGGTCTTTTATAAGCTGTATTTTATCCCTGTTTTCAGCGCGAACCTTATGACCTGAAACACCGTCCTCTTGCTCCTCAAATACGATATTCCAGCCCTTTTGCTCGGCAAATCGGTGACAGGCTTTCCTTTGCATCGGAATATCCGCTTCATTTCCGTTACTGTAATCTACCTGCTTATCCGTTGAAACACGGTAGAGACAACAAACTCTGTTTTTATCCGCCATTTTTATCACACTTCCTTTTCCCCGATTTTAAAGAAGATTGCTCATTATTACAAATGTGCGGATTACTGTCAAGCAGAATAGAGCTAATACGGGCAAACAATTCAGTATTAGGCTCAGTAGCAAAAGAAAGCTCTATTTGGTGACCGTCAATCATCATATATTTTTTTGTATGATCCAGAGACATATTATTCATAAGCTCCCTCCTATCTATCCCGTTCGCGTTGGCGTATTAGATACCTGCGGTAGTGTTCGCAAGCTTTTAATACAAAATCTTCAAGCTGTTTCGGGTCTGAATTCGGTGCGAATTTCAGTAACTTTTCCGCCGGAATTTTAATCGTTTCACGCTGATTTGCCTTTTCTTCGCACATAATACCCTGAATAACAGAATGGTCGAGCAATCCTTCGCGATATGCCTTGTGCATACGGAAAGCCTGCGAATAGGACGGCGTACAGTCGTTTTGCTCACATTGTTCAAGAACATCGTATTGTAACTGGTCGTCCAAATACGAAAGCTCAACACCGACAGACAGTGCCATTTTGCCCTCGTCCATAAATTCAAGGAATTCAGGAATCAGGTAGGTCAAGCGAATATAGCGGTGGACTTGTCTTTCACTTTCATTTGCAGACTCGCTTATTTGTGATACGCTCCACTTCTCGCCAAGTTGGCGAGAAGTTCCCTGATGCTTCATTGCTTCCATTTTCAGTTTGTAAGCAAACGCCTTTTCACTGGGCAGAATATGCTCTCTGTTCAGGTTGCTGTCTACTACCGCAATAGAGGCGGAATCTCGGTCAAGAGCATAAATTAAGGCAGGGACTTCTGTAATCCCTGCCTTAACTGCGGCGTGTAAGCGGCGGTGTCCGCTTATCACCTCGTATGCATCTGTGTTTTCAATCGGTCGGACAATCAGCGGTGAAAGAATTCCTTGCGTCTGTACACTTTCAATCAAGGTATTCATTTCCTCATCGTCCTTTACTTTAAACGGATGCCCCTCAAACGGGCGAAGCTTTGAAACCGGAATATTTACCGGTTTTCTCATTGTATTTTTCATTTTCATCTACTCCTATCTAAATATCTCGCACGGGCTTTTCTCTCAAGCTCGTGCTCCTGTTTTAATAATTCATATAAATGCGGAGACTTCTCAAGAATCTTCTCCGCACGGCGAAGCCGTTCGCGAACAGGCTTCATTTGTCTGCTGATAGCCTTGCGGCACTCTTTGTTTTGGTTCTCATCCTCCGGCGATTTCGGGCGGCGGATACGGTTGCTAAGCGTTTTGCGCTCACGCTCTAAATCGGATAGCTGCGCTTTGCTTTCGTCGATGTTCGCTTGCAAATCGGCTACGGTGTGAATATCCTGCTCCTGCAAAAATCGGTAATCGGCAATAAACTCTTTCAAATCCTTTTCCGCCGCCCTTAAATCCGGCGACAGCAGCATTACATCGGCAAGCTCGGCGGCAATTTGGATTACCGTTATAATGATATAG